>NZ_BAABFR010000073.1:0-26154 GCF_039541155.1 Tsukamurella soli | reverse complement strand
GTCAAGGCCGTCGCCGTCGCGGCGGCCTCGCCGACGGGCCCCTCCAAGGGGACGGCGACGAGGACGGTGGCGCCGCGCCGCGCCGCGACGGCGACGGCCTGCGCCAGGATGAGGTCGCCGGCGTCGAACCCGCACACCACGACCACGTCCAGCGCGCCCACCCACGGCGGCAGCTGAGTGGTGCGGACGAAGGGGACGTCGAGCCGACCGGCCGTCAGCGCCTCGACGAATTCGGCGGCGGCCTCGGCGGGGCCGGCGCCGCACACGACGACGACGGCCCGGGGGCCCAGGTCCTCGAGCGACGCCAGCACACCCTCGTCGACCATGGACGCGACCGCGCGCGCCTGCGCACCCGCGAGCGCGGCGGAGCGTAGGTGACCGCTGAGGTCGGCGGCGATCAGTCCGCCCGGATCGTCGAAGTCCACCAATCCGCTGGTCACCTGCAGGCCTCCCGTCTGCTCCATCGCCCACGCCCGGGCGTACGCCTGCCCGCTCCCACACCGGGCCCGCTACCCGCGCCCGACCGACGGCCGTGCGCGGCCACCCGCCGAGGTCAGGCGCGCACCACCGCGAGGATCCGCCCCGTGAGCGCCGCGACCTCGTCGGGCGTCGCCGCTTCGACGTTGAGCCGCAGCAACGGCTCGGTGTTCGACGCACGCAGGTTGAACCATGCGCCGGACGCCAACT
The DNA here is from genome assembly GCF_039541155.1 of Tsukamurella soli. Classification (NCBI taxonomy): domain Bacteria; kingdom Bacillati; phylum Actinomycetota; class Actinomycetes; order Mycobacteriales; family Tsukamurellaceae; genus Tsukamurella; species Tsukamurella soli. Next base: position 25,467 of record NZ_BAABFR010000073.1, on the reverse strand, counting down.
CTACCGTCACACCGTCGAGCCGGTCGGTGCCTGCGATCTCGACGGCGAAGTCGGCCAGGACCGCCTCGGTGCGCTCGGTCTGGTCCGCCACGGTCGAGTTGATCTCGCCCGACGCGGCGTACCTGTCGTACCACGCCATCAGCTGCGACAGCGGCAGATCCTGCTCGCCGAGCGCGGCGAGGACGTGCAGTGCGGCGAGCATCCCGGAGTCGGCACCCCAGAAGTCGCGGAAGTAGTAGTGCGCCGAGTGCTCCCCGCCGAACACGGCGCCGGTCTCGGCCATCGTCGCCTTGATGAAGGAGTGGCCGACGCGGGTCCGGACGGGCGTGCCGCCGTTCTCGCGGATGATCTCGGGGACGGCCTTCGAGGTGATCAGGTTGTGGATCACGGTGGCGCCGGGGCTGCGCTTCAGCTCCCGCTCGGCCACCAGCGCGGTGACCGCCGACGGTGACACGGGCTCGCCGCGCTCGTCCACGACGAAGCAGCGGTCGGCGTCGCCGTCGAACGCGAGGCCGATGTCGGCGCCCTGCTCGACGACGAACCGCTGCAGGTCGACGAGGTTCTTGGGATCGAGCGGGTTGGCCTCGTGGTTCGGGAAGCTGCCGTCGAGCTCGAAGAACAGCGGGCGGATCGACAGCTGGCCGAGCGCGCCCAGCACCGTCGGAACGGTGTAGCCGCCCATGCCGTTGCCCGCGTCGACGGCCACAGTCAGCGCCCGGGTGCCGGAGAGATCGACCAGGCCGCGCAGGTACTCGCCGTACTCGGGCAGGACATCGCGTTCGCTCACGGCGCCGGGGGCGCCGTCGTACGCCGGGACCCCGTCGGCGACCTGCTGGGAGATGCGGGCCAGGCCGGTCTCCTGCCCCACGGGCTTGGCGCCCGCGCGGCACAGTTTGATGCCGTTGTAGGCGGCCGGGTTGTGCGACGCCGTGAACATCGCGCCGGGGCACTCGAGGATGCCGGACGCGAAGTACAGCTCGTCCGTGGATGCGAGGCCGATCGTGATCACGTCGAGCCCCTGGGCCTGCACTCCCTCCGCGAACGCGGCCGACAGGGCCGGCGAGGAGTCGCGCATGTCGTGGCCGATCACGACCCGTATCGCGCCCTCGCCGCGCATCAGCGCCGCGAAGGCGGCACCCACATCGCGCACGAACGGCTCGTCGAGCTGCTCACCGACGAGTCCTCGCACGTCGTATGCCTTGATGACCGCCTGCACCGACTCCAGTGATCGCACCGCGCCGCCCTCCCTGTTCGATCCGCTATCGCACATCAGCCGTCAAACAATAGCCAGTCCGGGCCGACAGCGGCGGGAGGGGCTCAGTCGACGGGGTCTGGCAGCACCCGCAGGTGCCCGCGCCGCGTGGGGGCGGCGTGCTTCGGCCCCTGCCGCGTCGGGGTCGCGGGACGGTCCGCCGGCGGCGCGACCCGGCCCGTACCGAACGGATTCGCCGCCGGCAGGGGATCGGTGTGGCGCCCGGAGGCAGACGGTGACGCGGAGACCGGGTTCGACACCGCCGCGGGGTCGGAATCCGAGAACGACGCCCGGCGGTCGCGGCCGACGGGCCGGATCCGGGGCAGACCGCCCGACGAGGTGGCGGCGGGCCGCTCCCGTTCGCGGACGGTGTCGGCGAGCGCGGTCAGGTCGTCGTCGAGCGCGTTGGCCCCGACGGCGGGCGCGCTGACCGCGGGGATGTTGCGCAGCATCTCCCAGCCGCGCGGCGCTGTCGTGCGGTTCGCGTGGAATTCGCAGAGGTCCCACGAGTGCGGCTCACTGGACGTCGCGAGCGGGCCGAGAACGGCGATGGATTCCCCATAGTCGAAGGTCAGCGTGGCCACAGCGTGGTTCCGACAGCCGGGACGGCAGCACTGACGGACGGGATTCACACCAAGCAGATTAACCTGCAGCCACCGCGTTTCCCGCATCGGACACACCGACGGTTGTCGCGCGGCGCCCGACCCCGGTCGCCGGGGAACTAGACTGGTGGCTCCGAACGACACGGCGAGGAGTGATGGACAACAGGCGACGCGCGATGCGCGACCGACGGGACCGCGGGATGCGGGCGCCGCTGATCCCACGCTCGGTACCCGCGTACCGCAGCCGCACCGACGAGTTCGACGAGGTGGTGCTGGACGCCTACGCCGAGATCGACTCGATGTGGCACTCCCGCCTGACGGAGCTGGACATCGCCGTCGACGACGTGCCGGGCATCCTGCCGAAGGACGAGACCGTGACGGTCTGGCCCGACGACGTGGTCGCCGACGGCCCCATCCCCCTGTCCCGCCTGATCCCACCGGGCATCGACAAGCGGGGCAACCACACCCGCGCGCGGCTGGTGCTGTTCCGGCGCCCACTGCTGAAGCGGGCGAAGTCGGACGCCGACCTGATGGAGCTGGTCACGGAGGTCCTGATCCGCCAGATCTCCGACTACCTCGGCGTAACCGAGGAGATCCTCACCGAGGGGCCCGAGGAGCGCTAGCCGGTCCGGCGCGAGGCCGGCGGTGTCGACCCGCACTCGATCCCCACCGTCCGTCGGTCCCCCCAGTGGGAATCCCGTTCCCGACCAAAGGTTCGACCGCCGATGGGGCGGGAGACCGGGAGACCGAAGGTTAGGGAGGACGTCGGGACGCGGGAAGGTACGGGCGGCATCGAGGTCCGGGCCACCCGAGCCACCGTCGCACCGTCGCCTCGCAAGAGCTCCGACATGCCCCGCCGCCGATCCCGTTCCCTACCGAGGATTCGACCCCTGATAGGGGCAGGTACCGGCGAGCGGGAGGACGCCGACCGTGGGATCGTAGGCGATACCGTCGTGGCCCGGCGGAGCGACTCACCGGCAGAGCGCGACCTCGCCTACGAAACCTCAAGCACTACAACCGAGTTCGTCGCGTCCGTACGCTACCTACACGGGCGGCGACGCAAGGTCAGATGATGCCGCGCTTGAGGCGCCGGCGCTCGCGCTCCGACAGCCCTCCCCAGATACCGAAGCGCTCATCCTTCGCGAGAGCGTATTCGAGACATTCGGACCTGACCTCGCAGCCGAGGCAGATGCGCTTCGCCTCGCGGGTCGAGCCCCCCTTCTCGGGGAAGAACGCCTCCGGATCCGTCTGCGCGCACAGCGCGCGGTCCTGCCACTCGTCTTCGACGGCGTCGAACAGCTCGTCGAATCCGGTGGCCACCAAGCTCAGGTGAGCGCGCCGATCCAGCCCCTGCGTCTCCGGGGTGTCACTGCGCCCTGCACCATCGGTGAAGTGTACGAACGGTTCACGATGCTCGTCGGATATCACCGTCCTGCCTCCCTCGTTCGTGTGCAGTCGTGTGGCGGTCGGATGATCGAGAATGTGTCGTCCACGGATCGCAAGATCGCGAATAACACGATTGTGATTACACACGTGAACAGCTTTCAGGTCAAGCCGGAGGGCAAATCCCCCGTATACCACCAGCCGACGGGAACAACGACCCTCGACACGAGCTGGACGTGTAACGCCCATCACACCCGCGCCTGCCGCCCGGTCGCCGGGAATCACCCGTCTCTCCCGACGCGGCCGCTCGGCTAGCCTGTTGCGGTGAAGGTGACTGTTCTGGTCGGAGGCGTGGGCGGCGCCAGATTCCTGCAGGGCGCACGTGAACGGTTCGGCGCCACCCCGTTTCCCGCCCGCGACGCCGACACCGTGGGACCGCACTCGGTGACCGCAGTCGTGAACGTCGGCGACGACGCCTGGATGCACGGCGTTCGCATCTGCCCCGACCTCGACACCTGCATGTACACGCTCGGCGGCGGCATCGACCTCGAGCGCGGCTGGGGGCGTACCGGCGAGACCTGGCACGCCAAGGAGGAACTCGCCGCGTACGGCGCCGACCCCGACTGGTTCGGCCTCGGCGACCGCGACCTCGCGACGCACCTGATCCGCACGCAGATGCTCGCCTCCGGCTATCCCCTGTCGGACGTCACGGCCGCGCTCTGCAACCGGTGGCAGCCGGGCGTGCGGCTGCTGCCCGCCTCCGACACCCGGCACGAGACGCACGTCGTGATCTCCGACGAGGCGGCAGGGGACGGGGCGAGCGAAGCGACGGGGGATGGACTCCGCAAGCGCGCAATCCACTTCGAGGAGTGGTGGGTCCGCTATCGAGCCGATGTGCCCACGTTCGGGTTCGTTCAGGTCGGGACCGGGCAGGGCGACTCCGACGGTGTCCACGCCGCAGGCGCCGGGCGGGCCCAGGCCGGCCCTGGCGTGCTCGAGGCGATCGCGGAGGCCGACGTCGTGTTCCTGGCACCGTCGAACCCGGTGGTGTCGGTGGGCGCGATCCTGTCCGTCGGTGGGATCCGCGCTGCGCTGCGCACCACCTCGGCGAAGGTCGTGGGCGTGTCGCCGGTGATCGGCGGCGCGCCGCTGCGCGGGATGGCCGACCGCTGCCTCGAGGTGATCGGCCTCCAGACGTCCGCTCAGGCGGTCGGCGAGTACTACGGGCCCCGGAGCGGCACCGGGCTGCTGGACGGCTGGCTGGTGGCCGAGGAGGACGCTTCAGTGGCCGTCGAGGGGCTGCCGGTGGCCGCTGTGCCGCTCCTGATGACCACGCCGACACATACCGCGGCGATGATCGACGCGGGGCTGGCGCTGGTGGGACTGGCATGACGGGCCGCTGCGCGCCGGTGGACCACGCGGCGACCCGGCTGGAGATCCTGCCCGTGACCGGCATCGGCGAGATCACCGCGGGCACCGATATCGCCGCAGTCGTCGCCGAGGCCGCGCCGTGGCTCGCCGACGGTGACGTGGTGGTGGCCACCAGCAAGATCTTCTCGAAGGCCGAGGGCCGCGTGCTGCCGGCACCGTCGGACCCCGAGCAGCGGGACGCACTGCGCCGCAGGCTGATCGCCGAGGAGTCCGTGCGCGTGTTGGCGACGCGGGGGCGCACGTGGATCACAGAGAACCGGCTCGGGATCGTGCAGGCCGCGTCGGGGGTGGATGCGTCCAACGTCGCGTCGGACACCGTCGCCCTGCTACCCGAGGACCCGGACGGCAGCGCCGCTGCCATGCGCGCCGGCCTGGCCGAGCGGCTGGGCGTGGACGTGGCCGTGCTGGTCACCGACACCATGGGCCGCGCGTGGCGCAACGGGCAGACGGACGCCGCGATCGGCGCCGCGGGGATGGCCGTGCTGCACGGCTACGCCGGCGCGACCGACGCGTACGGCAACGACCTCGTGGTCACGGAGATCGCCGTCGCCGACGAGCTGGCTGCCGCGGCGGACCTGGTCAAAGGCAAGCTCGGGCAGACCCCCGTGGCTGTGGTGCGCGGCTTCGCGGTGCGGCGGCCTGAGCCGGGTGACCCGGTGGCGACCGCTCGCGGGCTGGTCCGCCCGGGCGAGGATGATCTGTTCCACCTCGGGGTCGACGAGGCGCGCAGGCAGGCGCTGCTGCTGCGCCGTTCGGTACGGGAGTTCGCCGCGGAGCCGGTGCCGGCGGAGCTGGTCACCGACTCGGTCGCCGAGGCGCTGACCGCCCCCGCGCCGCATCACACACACCCGGTGCGGTTCGTGTGGGTCCGCGACGCCGCCCGCCGACGCGCGCTGCTCGACGCCATGCGCGCGCAGTGGGAGGCCGATCTCACGGGTGACGGCCGTACCCCCGAGTCCGTGGCGCGGCGGGTGGCCCGCGGGGGCCTGCTGTACGACGCCCCCGAGCTGATCCTGCCGTTCATGGTGCCCGACGGTGCCCACTCGTACCCGGACGCCGCGCGGACCGCGGCCGAGGAGACGATGTTCACGGTGGCCGTCGGGGCCGCTGTGCAGTCGCTGCTGGTGGCGCTCGCGGTGCGGGGCGTCGGCAGCTGCTGGATCGGGTCGACGATCTTCGCACCGGACGTGGTGCGCGACGTGCTCGACCTGCCCGCCGACTATCGCCCGGCGGGCGCTGTCGCCGTCGGCTACCCGCGCACTCCGGCCTCGCCGCGCGCGCCGCTGGCCCCCGGCGACATGCTGATCGAGAGGTAGCCCGGATGTCCTTCGTCACGCTGCACGCCTCCGCCATCGACGCCCTCGCGCGCTACGACGCCCGCACCGACTCCGACGACGCCCTTCGGCACACCATGCTGGCGTTCCTGGACGCGCAGCCGGACGGGTGCGCGCGGGCCAACGTGCCGGGCCACATCACCGCATCGGTGGTGCTGCTCAACGCCGACCGCACGCACGTGGTGCTCACGCACCACCCACGGGTCGGCGAGTGGCTGCAGCTGGGTGGGCACTGCGAGGACACGGATTCGACGGTGGCGGGCGCGGCCCTGCGGGAGGGCCGCGAGGAGTCGGGGCTCGACGACATCGCGGTCTCGGAGGATCTGCTGACCCTGCACACGCACCCGATCCGATGCTCGCTGGGCGTGCCGACGCGGCACCTGGACCTGCGATTCCTCGCCCTCACCCGCGAGCCCGGGCTGCCGGAGCTGATGGTCAGCGAGGAGTCGAACGACCTGCGCTGGTGGCCCGTCGACGCGCTGCCCGAGTCCGCCGAACGCACGACGGTGGCGCATCAGGTCCGCGCCGCACTGGCCCGGATCTGACGATGTGCCCTCCGGCTCGCTTCGTCGACCCGGAGCGGGAGCTCGACCGGTTGCGGGTGTAGCAACCTGTACGGCTGCACGGACTTCGAGCCGTCGGAGCTCGACTGAGCGGCGACGCGACGGGGCGGGCCCGACACCGTCGGACCCGCCCCGTCACCGTCTGATCAGCCGACCCGGAGGTTCTTCCCGACGGTGACGACACCGCCCGCGGACACGCTGAACCGCTGCCGCTCGCGTTCGAGGTCGACACCGATGATCTCGCCGCGCGCCACGGCGACGTTCTTGTCCAGGATCGCGTGCCGCACAACGGCGCCCGGCTCGATCCGCACGCCCGGCATGAGCACGCTGCCCTCGACGGTCGCGCCGTCGCCGATGTGCACGTTGGCACCGATCACCGAGTTGCGAACGGTCGCCGCCGACACGATGCTGCCCGCGCCCACCATCGACTCCTGCGCGAGGCCGCCCTTGGCGAACTTGGCGGGCGGCAGGTTCTCGTTCTCGCAGCGGATGGGCCACTGGCGGTTGTACAGGTTGAAGATCGGGTACACCGAGACGAGGTCCATGTGCGCCTCGTAGAACGCATCGATGGTGCCGACGTCGCGCCAGTACCCCGCGTCGCGCGGCGTCGCACCCGGCACCTCGTTGTCCTTGAAGTCGTAGACCGCCGCCTCGCCACGTTCGACCAGGGACGGGATGATGTCGCCGCCCATGTCGTGGTCGGAATCGGGGTTCTCCGCGTCGGCGGTGATCGTCTCGACCAGCGTCTTGGTCGAGAACACGTAGTTGCCCATCGACGCGAATGTCATCGTGGGGTCGTCGGCGGTGACCGGCGGCTCGGCGGGCTTCTCCAGGAACCGGGTGATCCGACCGGAGTCATCGGCGTCGATGCAGCCGAAAGCGCTCGCCTCGGCGCGCGGCACCCGGATGCCCGCCACCGTGACACCCGCGCCCGACGCGATGTGTGCCTCGACCATCTGCGACGGGTCCATCCGGTACACGTGGTCTGCGCCGAAGACCACGATGTAATCGGGTGCGTCGTCGTACACCAGGTTCATCGACTGGAAGATCGCGTCGGCGCTGCCCGTGTACCACCGCTTCCCGAGCCGCTGCTGCGCCGGCACGGGCGTGATGTACTCCCCCCGGAACCCGAACATCCGCCAGGTCTGGCTGATGTGCCGGTCCAGTGAGTGCGACTTGTACTGCGTCAGCACGCACAGGCGCTGATACCCGGCGTTCACCAGGTTCGACAGTACGAAGTCGATCAGTCGATACGACCCCCCGAACGGCACCGCGGGCTTCGCCCGGTCTGCTGTCAATGGATACAACCTCTTGCCCTCGCCACCGGCCAGGACCATCCCCAATACTCGCGGCTGGCTCTTCACGTGGACCACGCTAACCCGAAACGGCTCTGGACATCTCGCCTTGCCGCAATTCCTGCGGCCCTGCCCGCGACCGCCTAGCGTTATGCGCATGCGTGTGGCGATGATGACAAGGGAATATCCGCCGGAGGTCTACGGGGGCGCCGGCGTCCACGTGACCGAACTCGTGGCGCGGTTGCGCGCACTGTGCACCGTCGACGTGCACTGCATGGGCGTGCCCCGCCCCGACGAGCCGGACGTGATCGTGTCGACCCCGGATCCAGCACTGGCCGATGCCAATACGGCACTGTCGATGCTCTCGACGGACCTGCGGATGGCGGACGCGGCCGCCGGCGTCGACGTCGCGCACAGCCACACCTGGTACACGGGCCTCGCGGGCCACGTCGCCGCCGAGTTGTACGGCATCCCGCACGTGCTCACCGCACACTCCCTGGAACCACGCCGGCCGTGGAAGGCCGAGCAGCTGGGCGGCGGATACCGGCTCTCGTCCTGGATCGAGAAGAACGCGGTGGAGAACGCCGACGCCGTGATCGCGGTGAGCCGCGGCATGGGCGACGACGTCCTCGCCTGCTACCCGCGGCTCGATCCCTCGCGAGTGCACGTGGTGCGCAACGGCATCGACACCCAGCGGTGGCGGCCGGTGCCGACCTTCGGCCCCGACTCGCCGCTCACCCGGCTGGGCGTCGACCCGGACCGCCCGATCGTGGCGTTCGTCGGCCGCATCACGCGACAGAAGGGCGTGAAGCACCTCGTGGCGGCCGCGCACAGGTTTGCCCCCGAGATCCAGCTGGTGCTGTGCGCGGGTGCGCCGGACACCCCCGAGATCGCCGCCGAGACCGAGGCCGCGGTGGCGGCCCTGTCGCAGTCGCGCACCGGGGTGTTCTGGGTGCAGGACATGCTGCCGACCGAGCAGGTGCGAGAGATCCTCTCCGCCGCAGCGGTGTTCGTCTGTCCCTCGGTCTACGAGCCGCTCGGCATCGTGAACCTCGAGGCGATGGCGTGCGCCACCGCCGTCGTGGCCTCGGACGTGGGTGGCATCCCCGAGGTGGTCGCCGACGGCGTGACCGGCACGCTGGTGCACTACGACGAGGCCGACCCGGCCACGTTCGAGGCCGACCTGGCGGCAGGCGTCAACGCCTTGTGCTCGGATCCCGCGCGCGCCAAGGCATTCGGTGAGGCGGGTCGCATTCGCGCCACGGACGAGTTCTCCTGGGAATCGATCGCGCAACAGACCCTGGAGGTCTACCGGCAGGTGCTGAAGTAGGTCGGGCCCGGGCTTCCCGGTGCGGGAGGCGCATGTGGCCATGGGCCGTCGCTCGCAGTGCGCACTGATGACGCTCGTGCCCGAAACCCTTCGCACCCGCGGAACACCCCGATGATCCGCGAGCCCGATATCGACGTGTGAGCGGCGCGCCCCCACAGAATCGGCGTGGTGCGCCGCTCACGCGTCGATATCGGGCCGTTGCAGAATGCCGACAATCCCGGACAGGAACGCGGATATCGCCGAGCGGGCCGTAGGTTCCTGCCCACGCTGTGACCTCGGACCCACTGAGTGCCCGCTGGGCTGTCGGCGCCCATGTGTTAGGGGACACGCGATGGGGAGCAGGGCATTTCGTGGGCTGGAAGGGGACGGGCGATGACGGCGCGGCGGTCCGACGGACGACTGCGTGCCCGTGCGCCGACTCCTGGCAACCCGACACGACTTCTGCAACAACCCGACTTCGAGCGCACCGCCGACCCCAGGGCGATGTCGCGCCGGATCAGGCGCGGCGGAAAACGCTCACCTGACCCGACGCGGTGACGGCGACCGTCCCGTCGGGCCCGATCAGCCGAGCCGTCGCGGCGCGGCGCGCGTCGGGCGTGGTGTGGTGGGCACTGGGCCCCATCGCGACCAAGTCGTCGACGGCGTCGGCTGCCAGCTCCATGATCCAGTCCAGGCGCTGCCGATCGACCAGCTCGAAGTGGCGCCCCAGTGTCGCGTCCAGCCGCGCCACCTTGCCGTCCTCCACCGAGATCATGCCCAACGGGCCGACCAGCTCGCGCAGGTGCCGCGCCGTGGGCGTCAGCACGACGACCGCGCCGCCCGGCGCCAGCACGCGCGCGAACTCGGTCGCGTTGCGGGGCGCGAACACCGACAGCACGACGGCGACTGCGCCATCGGCTACGGGCAGGCGGTCCCAGCCGTTGGCGACCACCGCGCCCACCCGGGGATCGCGGCGCGCGAGCCGGCGCGCCGCCGGCTTGGACAGGTCCAGCCCGATGCCGACGGTGCCGGGCGCCGCGTCCAACGCGCGGAGCAGATAGCTCCCCTCCCCCGCGCCGCAGTCGAGCACCACGCCGCCACCGTCGACCGCCCCGGCCGTCGCGGCGGCGACCGCGTCGAGAAAGGCGTCGTAGTGCCCGGTGGCGAGGAAGCGGGCGCGGGCGGCGATCATGTCGGCGTCGTCGGCGACGACGGTGGCGCCCCGCCCGCCGAGCAGGCTCACGTAGCCCTGGCGGGCGATGTCGAACGGGTGGCCCGCTTCGCACAGAAGAGCGGCGGCGCCGTCCTCGGTATCCAGTTCGAGCGCGGAACCGCAGTGCGGGCAGGCGAGCGCAGACGTGACGGCTGCGAGGCCGGCCGGGCAGTCAACCACGCGGGCCCACCCGGAAACGAGACATCCCGCGCGAGCGAACTCGCGCGGGATGTAACGATGTAGGAAGAATCGTCACGTCAGGCCGTGACGCCACGCAGTTCCTCGCCGAGCGCGGCTGCTTCGTCCGCGGTGAGCTCCACCACGAGGCGTCCACCGCCCTCGAGCGGCACTCGCATCACGATGCCGCGCCCCTCCTTGGTTGCCTCCAGGGGGCCGTCCCCAGTACGTGGCTTCATCGCCGCCATCCGTTGCTCCCTTCAGATTCGCGCCCGACCACGCCCACCTCACGGTCCGCGCTGGTCGGCTGCCGTTACGATTCTAGCCCGTGCGGCCTGCGTAACGACGTCGTGTCCTCGACTGAAGGTTGAGAGTGGGCCCGGTGGGGCGGGAGCCGCGGCCCCGGCGGGGTCAGTGGGACGCCCGACCACCATCCGCCGCGGCGCCGTCGGGGAGCCCCGCAGCACCGTCGCGAACGCCAGCGGGGGTGTCGGAGACCGGCTCGGCCTCCCCCTCGGCGCGCGCCACCGCGACCTGCGCACGCAGGGCGTCGATCTCCAGAGCCATGCGTTCGAGCGCCCAGTCGACCTCGGCCGGCTTGTAGCCGCGGACCACCTGGGTGAACCGCAGGTCGCGCACATCGTCGGACGTGATGCCAGCGGCGGGCAGCACTGTGGGGGTCGCGTCGGCGGGCAGCGGCGGCGTGTCGTCGCCGCGGCCGAACACGACCACGACCACGCCGTACAGGATCGCGACCACGACCGCCATGCCGACGAGGTACAGCAGGATCACCATGCGACCCATAGTGCCAGCACGACGCCGCCCCGGGCGCATCGGCGTCCGGGGCGGTTCGTGGCAGTCCGGCCGGGGGTCAGCTGGCCTTGCGTACCTGCACCAACGAGTCCACCGGCGGCCGGTCCTCCAGCGAGACCTCTGACGTGACGGGCATGAACTGCCCCTCGACCAGCATGTACTGGGTGATCCCGGTGCCCGAGTCGGCGATGCCGCACCGGCCGAGCATGGTGCCCACGATCTGCCGGCTCATCACGCCGAGCTCGTGCAGCGGACGGTTGCGGTGCGTCCGGACGCCCAGGTTGACCTGGGCGATCCCGGCCACCCCGTAGCGGTCGTAGGCGTCGATCAGCAGCCCTATCTCGACGCCGTAGCCGGGCGCGAACGGCACCGACGACAGCAGTTCTCGGGTGCCCGCGTACTCGCCGCCCAACGGCTGCAGGATCGTTGTCAGCTCGGGCCGCAGCGCGGCCAGCATCGGCCGGGCCACCAGCTCGGTCACGCGTCCGCCGCCGGCGGGGTCCTCGGTGCCACCCACCTTGAGCGGCCGGCGGTAGAACGCCTTGGACAGCTGTACGCCCTCGCACAGCAGCAGCGGGCCGAGCAGCTTGGGCACGAACATCGGGTCGGGGTCGATCAGGTCGGAGTCGACGAACGCGATCAGGTCGCCGGTCGACGCCGCGACGCCGCGCCACAGCACCTCGCCCTTACCGGGAACCGGGGGCAGCCCGGGCACGGCCTCCTCGCGGGTGAAGACGGTGGCGCCCGCGCGGGCGGCCTCCGCCATGGTCCGGTCGGTCGACCCCGAGTCGAGGACGATCAGCTCGTCGACCAGCGTGCCCAGTAGCGGGCGGATCGACGCGACGACCGAGGCGACCGTCTCCTCCTCGTTGAGCGCGGGCAGCACCACCGACACGGTGCGCCCGCGCTTGGCGGCGACCAGGTCGTCCACGTTCCACTGCGGTCGTTCGTAGGTGCGGGTCATGAAGTTCATGCGAGTCCCCTAACCGTGCGGGACGGTGGTCGATGGCCGTCGATCGACGCCACCATCTCCACCACCCGACGCGTTGCGGCCACCTCGTGTACCCGGAACAGCCTGGCGCCCCCGTGGGCCGCCAGTGCCGTCGCGGCGAGGGTGCCTTCCACCCTGTCATCCAGGCCGACACCAAGAGTCTCCCCTATGAAGTCCTTGTTGCTCAGCGCCATGAGCACCGGCCAACCGGTCTTAACAAGAACGTCCACATCGCGTAACAGTGCGAGCCCGTGGTGGGTGTTTTTTCCGAAATCGTGGGTGGGGTCGATCACGATTCCGTCGGCCCGGACACCCGCCGCGAGCGCCCCGTCGGCGGCCCGGGAGAGGTGGTCGCGCACCTGCCCGACGATGTCGGGATAGCGCACGCGGTGCGGCCGCGTGCGCGGCTGGGCGCCGCCGGTGTGCGAACAGACGAGGCCGGCGCCGGTCGCCGCAGCCGCGCGCACGAGGTCCGGGTCGGCGCCGGCCCAGGTGTCGTTGACCAGGTCCGCACCGGCCTCCACGGCCTGCTCGGCGACGCTCGCACGCCACGTGTCCACGCTGATCAGCAGGCCGGGGTGGCGCCGCCGGATCTCGGCGATGAACGGGACGGTGCGGCGGATCTCCTCCTCGGCGTCCACCTCCTGCCCCGGCCCCGCCTTGACGCCCCCGACGTCGATCACGTCTGCGCCCTCGGCCACCGCGGCGTCGACACGCGCCAGCGCGGCGTCGCCGGAGAAGTACGAGCCGCGGTCGTAGAACGAGTCGGGGGTGCGGTTGACGATGGCCATCACGAGCGCCCGGTCCGTTGGGACCGGACGACCGCACAGCGTGGGGCGGGGCCGCAGCGACGGACCGGCGGCCGTCATCCTCGCTATGCCTTCACCGCGGTGGGCACCTTGCCTGCGACCAGCTCGGCGGGATACTCGGGATACGCCGCCACGTAGCCGTCGGTGCCACCGACGTAGACGTACAGCGGGTCGTCGCCGCTGTCGGCGAAGCCCTGCTTGCGCAGGTCGCCCTTGAGGGATTTGAACGTCGAGGTGTGCGCGAGCGAATCGACCAGCCGCACGTACAGCGGGACCGCGTACGACGGCAGGTGCTCGGCCACCTGCGCGCCCAGCGCGGCACCGTCGAACCGCTCGCCGCCGGCGAGCTGCACGGCCGCCATGCCGGCCTTGCCGTCTGCGCCCGGGATCGCGACGCCGTACACGATGGAGCCCTCCACCTGTGGCGATGCGCACAGAACGCTCTCGACCTCGGTGGTGGCCACGTTCTCGCCCTTCCACCGGAAGGTGTCGCCGAGGCGGTCGACGAAGGCGATGTGGAACCAGCCCTGATTGCACACCACGTCGCCGGTGTCGAACCACACGTCGCCGTCTGCGAAGGCGCCCCGCACCAGCTTCTTCTCGTTGGCGTCACCGTCGGTGTAGCCGTCGAAGGGGGCACCCTTGGTGATCTTGGTGAGCAGCAGGCCGTTCTCGCCCTTCTTCACGCGGCGGAGCCGGCCGGCGCTGTCGCGCAGCGGGCCGCCCGTGTCGACGTCGTAGGCGACCACGGCGTGCGGCAGCGGGCACAGTCCCACGGTGCCCTCGAAGTTGAAGACGTTCAGGAACGCGATGTTGGTCTCGCTGGCGGCGTAGAACTCCACCACCCGGTCGATCCCGAAGCGCCGCGTGAACTCCTGCCAGATCTCGGGCCGCATGCCGTTGCCGGTGATCGCCCGGATCGTGTTCGAGCGATCGGTGGGCTTGGGCGGCTGGTTGAGGAGGTATCGGCAGATCTCGCCGATGTAGATGAACATGGTGGCCGAGTTCTGCGCGGCCTCGTCCCAGAACCGCGACGCCGAGAACTTGCGGCCGATCGCCAGCGTGGCGCCGCTGACCAGCACCGATCCTAGCGCGACCAGCGCGGCGTTGTTGTGGTACAGCGGCAGCGCGCAGTACATGACGTCGTCTGAGCGCATGCGCACGCCGGTGGCACCGAAGCCCGACATGCCCTTCAGCCACCGGTAGTGCGTCATGATCGACGCCTTGGGCAGGCCCGTGGTGCCCGAGGTGAACACGTAGAACGCCCTGGTGCTCGCCGGCAAGGTCGCCGTGACCTCGGGGTCGACGGTGGCCGACGGGTCCTGGGCCCGCAGCTCGCGCGCCCGGTCCGCGAGTTCGCGCGCCGTCAGCACCACCCCGTCGGCGGGCGTGTCGGCCGGGTCGAGGGAGTCGAACGCCTCGAGATCCTCGTCGTCGGTGACGATCGTGCCGGTGTCGAGGATCTTCAGGCTGTGCCCGAGGACCGTGCCGCGCTGGTTGTAGTTGACCAGGCCTGCGACGGCACCCAGCTTCACGATGGCGAGCATCACCAGCACCGTGTCGGGGTGGTTGTGCATGACGACGCCGACCACATCGCCCGTCTTCACGCCGCGCTGGGCGAGCACCCGCGCGTAGGTGTTGACGGTGGCGTTCGCCTCGCCGTACCGGATCCCCTCGCCCTGGAAACGCAGGAAGTCCCGCTCGGGGTGCCGCGCCGCGCGGTCCTGGAAGACCTTGCCGATGCTCTGCCGGCTGGTGGGGCGCCGGGTCAGGATCGCCGGGCCCTCTTTGAGCAGGAGCGGGAGGTCGGGGATCAGCCTCGTGGCCCCCACCGCCAGATCCATCACCCCGAAGGTGCGAGTGTCGCTCACGGTCGTGGCCTCACCTCTCGTGCTGTTTCGCATCCACCGTATACGCGACGGACGGCGTCGATCCTACCCGGCGGTAGGGTCAGCCTCGGCGCACGCGGCGACGGCCTCCGGCACCGTCGTCACCCGGTGCAGCGCGCCCAATGCGCGGGCCGAGACGAAGCCGCGGGCGTGCAGCTCGCCCAGCCAGTCCAGCAGCGGCGCGTAGAACCCCTCGTGGTCGAGCAGCACGACCGGCTTGGCGTGCATCCCGATGTATCCGGCGGTCCACGCCTCGAAGAACTCCTCGAGGGTGCCCACCCCGCCGGGCAACACGATGAACGCGTCGGCAGCGTCGTCCATGATCTGCTTCCGCTCGCGCATGGTGTCGGTGACCACCAGCTCGTCGGCGTCGGTGTCGGCCACCTCGCGGTCGACGAGGGCCCTCGGGATCACCCCCAGGGTGTGCGCGCCGCCGGCCCGCGCGCCACGTGCGACCGCACCCATCATCGACACGCGTCCGCCGCCCGAGACCAACGTCATGCCGGCCGCGGCGATCGCGGCGCCCATCCGCTCGGCGAGGTCGAGGTACTCGTCGGGCACGGGTCCCGACGCACAGAAGACCGCCACCGTCCGCGCCCCCGGCCGCTCACGTGCCCCGGCGGTCACTGCGGCTCCGCGGTGAGGTGCCGCGGGTGCAGCAGCTCCTCGCTCGAGCGGGTGATCACCTCGATCACCTCGGCGACGTCGTCCGTGACGTGCAGCAGCTCCACGTCCTCAGGCGAGATCGTCCCGCGGTCGACCAGCGTCCCGCGGATCCAGTCCATCAGCCCGGACCAGTAGGTCGAGCCGAACAGGATGATCGGGAACCGGGTCACCTTGTTGGTCTGCACCAGCGTGAGCGCCTCGAACAGCTCGTCCAGCGTGCCGAAGCCGCCCGGCAGGCACACGAAGGCCTGGGCGTACTTGACGAACATCGTCTTGCGGACGAAGAAGTAGCGGAACTCGATGCCGAGGTCCACCCAATCGTTGAGGCCCTGCTCGAACGGCAACTCGATGCCCAGCCCCACGGACAGCCCGCCGGCCTCCTTCGCACCGCGGTTGGCGGCCTCCATCGCACCCGGGCCGCCGCCCGTGATCACGGCGTACCCCGCCTCCGCGAGGGCACGGCCGAGCGCGACACCCTGGGCGTACTCGGCGGAGTCGGGTTTCAGGCGGGCCGACCCGAAGACGGTGACGGCCTCCTCCAGCTCGGCCAGCGCACCGAAGCCCTCGACGAACTCCGCCTGGATCCGCAGCACCCGCCACGGGTCCTTGTGCAGCCAGTCGCCACCGTCGTCGCTGTTCTCGAGCAGCCGCTGGTCGGTGGTCGAGTTCTCGTAGAACCGGTCGCCCTGGAGGCGGACGGGGCCGCGGTAGCGCCGCCGGACTCCGCGGGACGGCTGCTGGGGGCTGGGGTTCGGTCCGGTCATGGCGCATCAGCCTACTGACCGGCACCCGCCGAGGCGCGCGGGCGCGCTATACCCCGGCTACGCCGGTTCGGCGGACAGGAATCGGCGCAGGGTGTCGGTTACCTCGGTGATCTGGGCGACGGGGACGTGCTCGTCGCGCTTGTGCGCGAGGTTCGGGTCGCCGGGGCCGTAGTTCACGGCCGGGATGCCGCGCGCGGCGAACCTGGAGACGTCGGTCCAGCCGTACTTGGCGCGGAACCGTCCGCCCGCGGCGTCGACCAGCCGGGCTGCGGCCGGCGCTGCCAGGCCGGGCAGCGCACCGGCGACGGAGTCGGTGAGTTCGAGGCTCAGCAGCGGGTCACCGTCGAACACCGGCGCCAGGGTCTCGCGCACGTGCTGCAGGGCCTGATCGACGCTGCGGTCGGGCGCGAACCGGAAGTTGACGTCGACGAACGCCTCGTCGGGCACGACGTTGCCGGCGACGCCCCCCTCGACCCGCACCGCCGACAGGCCCTCCCGATACTCGCAGCCGTCGATGTCGACGGTGCGCGCCCGGTATGCGGCGAGCACCGCGAGCACCTTGCCGAGCCGGTGGATCGCGTTGTCCCCCAGCCAGGATCGTGCGCTGTGGGCGCGCGTACCGCCCGCGGTGACCCGCACCCGCAGCGTCCCCTGGCAGCCCGCCTCGATGAGCCCGCCGGACGGCTCGCCGAGGATCGCGACGTCGGCCGCGAGCCACTCGGGCAGCTCCCGCTCGATCGCCCCGAGCCCGTTGAACCGCGCCTCGATCTCCTCGCAGTCGTAGAAGATCAACGTCAGGTCGTAGGCGGGCTCGGCCAACGTCGCGGCGAGGTGGAGGAACACGGCGTCGCCGGACTTCATGTCAACGGTGCCGCAGCCGTACAGCACCTCCTCCACGTCCCCCGTCGCTGCGCTCGCCCTGGTCTCATCCCCCGTCGCTGCGCTCGCCCTGGTCTCATCCCCCGTCGCTGCGCTCGCCCTGGTCTCACGCCGCGACGGCACATTGTCCGCGATGGGGACGGTGTCGAGGTGCCCGGCCAGCAGCACCCGCTGCGGCAGACCGCGATCCGTGCGGGCCAGGACGCAGTTGCCGTGCCGAAGCACCTCGAAGCCGGTCGTCTGCGCGCGCAACGCCGCCTCGACGGCGCCGGCGATCGCCGCCTCGTCGCGGCTCACACTGGGGATGTCGACCAGGGCGGCGGTGAGCGCGATCGGGTCGGCGGCGAGGTTCAGGGTCACCCCGCCAGACTATTCGAGGCCCGACGCTCGCAGACCGACCTCACGGGGTGACCGCCCATCCCCGGCGCCCGCCTCACCCCTCCCGGCGCCCGCCTCACCCCTCCCGGCGCCCGCCTCACCCCTCCCGGCGCCCGCCTCACCCCTCCCGGCGCCCGGCTCACCCGTCCCGCGGCCGACGGGGGTCGGGGCGGCACGCCCGATACTCGGCGAGCAGCGCATCGCGGCGTCGCAGCCAACGGGCGAGCGCCTCCCGGTACAGCTCATCCGGGTGGTGCCGGTGGTTGACCCGCTGCTGCCCTTCGAGATCGCCGGTGAACATCCAACCGGCGCGCCCCGCATACGCCTCCCCCGCCGGGACCGGCGCCGTCACATGTCCGCGAGCCTCTCCGATCCCACCCGCCGGCGCGGCCGATCCGCCCGTGCGCCCGCCGGATCCGGCGGCGGGCGCCCCGGTTCCGCCCGGAACCGCCCGCGCAGCGGACACATCGGATCCATCCCGCCCCGCCGCTGAAGCAGGCACGGCGGTGCCGTGGTCGGCGGAACACACCAGGGTCAGGTTCTCGATATCGGTGTGTCCGCCCTCCGCCCACGGCTGCATATGGTGGGTCTGGCAGTACGCAGGCGCCGAGTCGCAACCCGGCGCCGTGCACCCGCGATCCGCCGCGATCAACGCGATCCGCTGATCCGGTGACGCCAATCTGCGCGTGCGTCCCAGCCACAACGGCCGCGAGTTCCCGTCCAGCAGCACCGCATACCCGGGATGCTCCGCCAGGAGGCGCATTGCGACCGACACCGGCAGCCGCCCGCCCGTCGCCGTCGATGCGGTGCCCAGCACCGGGGCTCCGGTGGGATCCAGCTCCGCGCCGAGTGCGGCCTGCACCTGCTCGACCGTCAAGGTCACGATCGGGAGCCCCGGCAGCCCCCGCAACCGGCCCGTCGCACCCGATTCGAGCGCTACCCGCAGGGCGCGGACCAACGCGTCGTGGCGCCGCTGGCCCGCGGATCGGGTGTCACGCTCGGCCGCTGCGGCCAGCACCGCCTCGTCGACGCCCTCCGCATCCAGGGGGCTGTCTGGATCGTCGGGGTTCCCGATACCCGGGCGCGCCCATTTCGCGAAGACCACCTGCAGCATCTCGTGCGCGTCCGCCGTCAGCACACCGCCGATCTCCGCGGTCAGGTCATCCGACCGCTGCCGCCCCAGATCCAGCGATCGATTCCTCCGCGCCTGCTTCTCGTCCGGCTCCGTTCCGTCCGGATCCACCAGCGACATCGCGTACTCGAATGCGTTGTTCAGCGCATCCGGGTCGTCGTCCAGCGCGGCGTCGACCATCAGGTCCTCCACCAGCGACATCGAGTCCGCCGTGAGCCCCGCGCGGTCGGCCTTGTCGAGGAGCTTCTCGATCACCGTGACCTGCCGCGCCGACACCACACCCCGGCGTTGCGCCTCCGCGATGATCGGGAACCGCGGCGGGCAGACCGCACCCGACGGCTGCGGCCGCACCCCACGATTGCGGACGCCGCGCACCCGTGCCGCCGCCTCACCGCCCGACAGCCGCATTCGCCGCTGCAACAGCAGCTTCAGGCTCGGGAACCCATGCTCCCCCGCCACCCCGGCCTCCTGGCAGGCACCGTCGAGAACCACCTGCACCGCAGGCAGGCGCCGCGCCAGCACTTCGACCCGATCCAACGCGTCCGTCAACTCCGGCACCGACAGCACCGTCGGATCAGCCGCCAGTAGAGAATCGAAGCTCCATTCGACAGCCGACAACGCGTCGAGGAAGCCCGCGGAGGAATCCGAATCCGCTCCAATCTCCTTGTCCATGACGGTCATCCGGTTCCACCTCCCCCATCGGCTTTGCTTTCACATTACCTAGTGACGAAGGTCATTGTCTGAGATTGTCCTGATAATACAAATACATGTTCTATCAACGCCTTATCTGAGAGCCGCGCGCTCGTGCCACGCCGCCAGCCCGACGGTGACCGACAGCACCGCCGCGCAGCCCACGGCCAGGTCCTGCACGGGCGACCGGAGCGACACGGCGATCACGCCGAACACCACGAACGCGACGCAGGCGCCCGCGGCGATGGCCGCCTCCACCCGGCCGACCCCCGCGGTCGACGCCACGAACACCCCGATCCCGACGAAGAACAACACGGGCCCGTCGGACAGCACGATCGCCTGCGCCGAGCCGGTGTGCTGATGCGGATGCCCCATCAGGATCTCGGCGCCGACGGCGGTCTCGATGATCCCGGCGATCAGCGCGGCATGCGCGTATGCGTACCCGCCGCGGGCCGGCGCAGTCGGATCGGACGCCTCCTCCAGGCTGCATTCGGCGCTGTCCGCGTGCCGCGCGAAATACAGCCACCAGTAGGACACCGTCGTCGCGAACGCCACGACCAGCAGCACGTACGACCCCACCGACGACTCCGCCTCCAGGAACTCGCGGCCGATCGAGAGCACCGACTCGCCGAGCGCGATGATCACGATCAGCCGGTTGCGCTCCACCAGATGGACGGGCGCGAGCTCCCCCTCGCGCATCGCGATCGCGCCCAGGCCCGAAACCCACGTATTCGTCAGCGGCGCAGCGATATCCACGACCAACGCCACGATCCACACGGCGAGCCGAGCGCGCGGCTCGCAGAACGCTCCGCCCACCCAGAGGGCCGGCGCCACCGTCGACCACAGTCCCAGGTGCAGGTAGTTACGGGCGATGCGCTCCCCGCGCATCGTCACCACGACGAACAGCGGCCGCAGCACCTGCATCGCGGCCAGCGTGATCGCGAACTGCGGCCCACGCTCGCCGAACGCGCCCGCGATCCCGTCTGCCATCACGAGTGACAGCAGCATCAGCACCACCATCAGCACGCGGACGGGCAACCGGTCGGGGTCGATGAAATCGGTGGCCCAGGTGGTGTGGTTCCACACCCACCACACGCCGCCGAACAGCACCAGGGCCTCGATCGCGCCCCGGCCGGTGAGGTGCTCGAAGACGAACCCGGCCAGCTGACTGACCGCGACCACGTAGACCAGGTCGAAGAACAGCTCCATGGTGGTGACCTCGGCCGCCGCACCCTGCACGCGGCCCACGACGCTGGCGCCCATATCCTCCCCCTCCTCGGTTCGGGGGCACCCTGATCGGCGGACACCTCACCCGCCTGCCGCCTTTAGTAACCTTGCGGGGTGACGAATCAGGGAGCACGTGCAGTAGGCCTGGCCACCATCGCCGAGGACGGGACCGTCCTCGACACCTGGTTCCCGGCACCGGAGCTGACCGACGGCGGCGGCGTCCCCGAGACCGTCGTCCTGGACGGCGACGGCGCGCCCGCGGAGCTCGCGGCGCTGGCCGGGCGGGACGAGCTGCGGAGGGTCGAGACCCAGGTCGTGGCGACGGTGATCGCCGACCTGAGCGCGGCGCCCGTTGATGCACACGACGTCTACCTGCGGCTGCATCTGTTGTCGCATCGCCTCGTCGCGCCCCACGGCCTCAGCCTCGAGGGTCAGTTCGGCCTGCTCGCGAACGTCGTGTGGACCAACCACGGCCCATGCGCCGTCGCCGGATTCGAGTCCGTACGTGCCGCGCTCCGCACCCGCGGACCGGTCACCGTGTACTCCGTCGACAAGTTCCCGCGGATGGTCGACTACGTGGTCCCGTCGGGCGTGCGGATCGGCGACGCCGACCGGGTGCGCCTCGGCGCGCACCTCGCCGAGGGGACGACGGTGATGCACGAGGGCTTCGTGAACTTCAACGCCGGCACGCTGGGCACCGCGATGGTCGAGGGCCGGATCTCCGCGGGCGTCGTGGTGGGCGATCACTCCGATGTGGGCGGCGGTGCCTCCACCATGGGCACCCTGTCGGGCGGCGGCAAGGAGATCATCGCGCTCGGCGAGCGCTGCCTGCTCGGCGCCAACTCCGGCCTCGGTATCCCGCTCGGCGACGACTGCGTGCTCGAAGCGGGGCTCTACCTGACGGCCGGCACCAAGGTGACCGGCCCGGACGGCACCCGGGTGAAGGCCCGCGAGCTGGCCGGGAAGTCCAACCTGCTGTTCCGCCGCAACTCCGTCACCGGCGCCGTCGAGGTGGTGCCGTGGAAGACCGAGGCCGTCGAGCTGAACGCCGCCCTGCACAAGAACTAACCGCGTCCGGGCCGGCCTGGAGAAGCAGTCAGGTGAAGTAGTGGCCCTGGTCGATGTCCGCGATGAGGCCGGGACGGGTGGGCGTCCAACCCAGTAGTTCTCGGGTGATCGCGCTGGAGGCAGGCATGTCGGTGCCGAGTAGCGGGCCCAACGGAACGCCGAAGTCCGCCGCCGGGACGGATCGGGCGGGCAGGTTCAGGTGCCTGCCGATGGCTTCGGCGATATCGCGGGTAGTGACGCCTTCCTCGCCGACGGCGTTGAGCACTGCGCCGGCAGGCGCCTTCTCGACAGCCGACCGGTAGAGGGACGCGGCGTCCGCGACGTGGACGGCGGGCCAGCGGCTGGTCCCGTCGCCGATGTAGCCGCAGACGCCCTTCGCCCGAGCCATGGCGATCAGCTGCGGGATGAAGCCGTGACGTTCCCCCACGCCGTGCACCGAGCGCGGCAGCATGACCAGGGCCACCCGTACGTCGCGCAATGCGGCCGCGAGGGCGGCCTGCATGTTGGTGATACGGGCCGCGATCGGTCCGACGGCGACGAGCTCGTCCCGTTCGGTCACGAGCCGGCCGGGCCTGGTCAGGGTCGCCCCGGAGATCAGTAGGGGCTTGCCGGACCCGGCGAGGGCGGTCGCGAAGGTCTCGACCGCTTCGGCGTCGGCCTTCGCCCCGCCGATCTGGCCGAGACCGTGCTCGTAGGCCAGGTGGATGACGCCGTCGCTGCCCGCGGCGCCGGCGCGCAGGATGTCGGCCTCGTTCAGGTCGCCGCGCAGCACCTCGGCCCCCATCCCGGCGACGGCTTCGGCGGACGCGTCCGAGCGCGCCAGTCCGACGACGTGGTGGCCGGCACCGATGAGTTCGGGCACGACGGCCGAGCCGATCCAGCCGGCGGCGCCGGTGACGAAGATGCGCATGGGGATTCTCCTTGGTCACGCTTCGAGTGATGACGATCCGCGGCGCACGCCGCGACCGGAAGTCTGATGCGATCCGATCGCATCAACACTATCACCAACAATGCGACTGAGTCGCATACCCGACCGAGTGATGCGATCCGGTCGCCTCGCCTAGGCTGTGCAGGTGAGTAGATGGGCACCGGACGCGCGTGAGCGCCTGGAGACCGCGGCACTGGAGTTGTTCGTGGAGAACGGGTATGAGGAGACGACCGTCGCTCAGATCGCCGATCGGGCAGGTTTGAACCGCGCCACGTTCTTCCGGCACTTCGCCGATAAGCGGGAGGTCCTGTTCGGCGGTGAAGACGTGCTGGCCGGACTGTTCGCCGACGCGATCCGCGCCTCCTCTCCGGATGCCGCGCTCGCCGAGTACCTGCAGGCGGCACTCACGGCGGCGGAGGCGGCGATGACCTCGCAGCAGCGGGCCAAGGTCGCCCAGCGCGTGCTGGTGGTCGCGGCGAACACCGAGGTCCAGGAACGGGGACTGCTCAAGCACGCCCGGATCGTGAGGTCGATCGGTACCGCACTGCGCGAACAGGGAGTGGACGAGCTGACGGCCCGACTGGGGGCCGAAGTGGGGGTGCTCGCCTTCCGAATCGCCGTCGAGCGCTGGATGGAGGCGGGCGGCGACGAACCGTTCTCGGTCCATGCCACAGCAGCCCTGACCGACCTACGCGGGCGCGTGGCCGAACTCGACCTCCGGCCCGCGTCGGATACGACGTGAGTTCAGCGTCGATGTCCTCCGCGGCCGCGTCGCGCCTGGTCAGCGGGCTGATGTTCGAGCGGTGCTCGATCGTCGCGAGAATCGAGCAGTGGTCGAACAGAGTCGCGCCGTCGGATACGCGGTAACACGGTGCCCGCCTGGATCAACGGCGACGCCGGCACCGTCGGCACCCGCGGGCCGGACCGGGCGAAGTCGAACCCGAACTCGCCGCTGCTGTCGTCCGGCGGCGTGGCGCCCCACGGTGGGCTGACGTGGTCGTAGCAGCCGCCGTTCTCGTCGTGGGTGATGATCAAAGGTCGGGCAGCGCCTGGTGATGGGCGGCACGTCGGCGGTCGCGCCGCTGTGGGCGGGGCTCGTCGCACGCCTGAGCCAGCTGGGCGGCGAGCCCGTGGGCCCGCTGCACCCGGCCCTGTACGCGGGCGCGAAGCCCGGCGCCCCCGACGCCTACCTCCGCGACATCACCACCGGGACCAACGGCACCTACACCGCCGGACCCGCGTGGGATGCGTGCGGGACTCGGGGTGCCACAGGCGGCGGTGCGCACGCCGACCCGCGCCGCCGCCGCGACATAGCCCGGGGTCAGCCCAACTCGGCCAGCCTGGGCACCACCGGCGCGATGGCGTCGATCCAGGCCGACGGCGTGCCGGCGGGCGCGCGCACGATGCTCTGGTGCACCCCGATCGCGGCGTAGTCGGCCATCGCCTTCACGAACTCGTCCAGGGCGTCCGGCTGCAGGCCCTGCGCCAGGATCGTGACCTCGATGTCGTGGAAGTCGCGGCCCACCGCGTCGCAGTGGCCGCGCAGGACGTCGAGCTTCTGCGCCACGAACTCGGGGCTGACCGCGAACAGGTTGCACCGGTCGCCGTACTGCGCGACCAGTCGCAGGGTCTTCTTCTCTCCCCCGCCGCCGATCATCACCGGCGGCCGCCGCAGCGGCGCGGGGTGGCACAGGGTCTCCGCCAGCGTGTAGTGCTTCCCCTCGTAGGGTCCGTCGTGGTCCTGGTCGAACATCTGCAGGTTGATCTGCAGTGCCTCCTCGAGCCGCTCGAACCGCTCCTTGAGGGCCGGATACGGGACACCGAGGCCGTGGTGCTCGCGCTCGAACCACGCCGCGCCCAGCCCCAGCACGGCCCGCCCACCGGACAGCACGTCCAGTGTGGAGACGATCTTCGCCAGCAGCCCCGGGTGCCGGTAGGTCACGCCGGTCACCAGCAGTCCCAGGTCGAGCGTCGAGGTGTGCGCCGCCAGGAAGCCCAGCGTCGTGTACCCCTCGAGCATGTTCGCCTCCGCCGGCAGCCCGGTCGGCTCGATCTGGAAGTAGTGGTCCATCAGCGACAGCCACGTCGCCCCGGCCGCCTCGGCGGCCTGCCCCACGCGCGCGAGCTCGGGTGCTATCGCGGCGGTCCCGCCGTCGATCTCGAATATCGGGAAGTGAATACCCAGTTCCATGAATCGCCTTCCATCTCGGGTGGCCTTCTCGGCCGCGGCCGCGCGGCGACCGCCGCGAGCCACCCCCGGCGCTCCACATTGCTCCTCTCCGCCCGTCTCGTCCACACGGCGTCGGCTATCCGTCCCCAACCGCGCGTACCGGCGGTGTCCCCACGGGCCAGCTGAGGAAAACGGCATAGCGGACCGTCTCGAAGTAACGGCGGTCACACCGGGGCGGGGCGTCGCGGGCATCGTGCCCGCTCCGGCCCGGTCCGCACCGTTCCCGCAGAGCGCGGGGCGATCCGGCCGCCCGAGAAGGCTTCTCATTTGTTACTGGAGTGACTAGAGTGGCAAATGTTATTCATGTGACAGGAAGGCTCTGCCGTGCCCGCTACCCGCAACAACCGCCCAGCAGCGGTCGCGGCGGCCTGCGCCGTCGCGCTGACCCTGTGCGCCGGTGCCGCCGCGACGACCCTCGGCGCCGGCCCGGCCGGCGCCGAACCG
>NZ_BAABFR010000072.1:0-26310 GCF_039541155.1 Tsukamurella soli | reverse complement strand
GTGGAACCCGACGCCACCCGGCGACACCGGGCCACCACACCATGCCCAACCCGCGCGAACCGCGCCAGAAACAGCAATCCGAAACCGATCAGGCCGACGCGTGCCCCTCACGAAAGATCGAGGCTAGTGGACCTCGATGATCTGTTCGGGGACGACGGACTCACGGGGCCTCTGATTGAGGTGGGCGTACTGAGAGAACTCAGTGACGTCGACCCGTTCGGTGATCCGCTGGATGGAGGGATTCGGTTCTCCCACACCATCTGTGGATTGTTGGAGTGGGATGACACATCGTCGCAGTACGACTACGGGTCCACCGACACGGTGACCGGGACGCTGTACTGCCGCACCAACGAAGACGTTCTCGCCTCCGATCACCTGGATGTTCCCGGTGAGCCGGGTGTGTTCCGGGTGCAGGGTCGGCCGCAGCGGTGGCGAGCCGGCGTGGTCGTCAAGTTCAAGGCTGCAGGGAAGGCGCCGTGATTACTTCCGTCGACATCCCGCGTGAGTACACGAATGTCGGTATCGCCGAGTGGTTGATGAGCCCGGAGTGTACCGATGCGGTCCTCGATATCGCGGTGCAGGCGCAGTTTCTCTACGCCGCAAGGGTGGCCCACAAGACGGGGAACCTGTCGCACTCGGGCCGGATCTCGATCATCCAAGGCGGACGCAGGAATGACCGCTGGGTGGCCGCTCTGACATACAACACCGAACCCGGTTCGGGTCGCGAGTATGCGATGGCACACGAAGCGTATGTCCGGAAGCGTAGCGGCATCGGAGACTGGCCGCAGGTCATCCAAGCCCTCAAGGGGGCCAGCCTGTGATCGTCTTCCCGGACTTCTACAAAGGTGGCTATCTCGACGCCGAGAAGACTGTCACCTACTACATGCAGCCGCTCCTGGATCTGTGCACACCGTCCCCGCGGGCGGTGTCGTGGATGCCCCGCGACGCAACGAAGCTCGTGGGCGACGACGGCGAACCTCTTGTACGGTACCGGCGCCTGTTCGGTCAGGCAGCGGATCTGTACAAGGAGTCAGTACACGTTCAGCAGATCGTCACGGCGAGCAACCGTGCGGATGCGATGCAGGTGTCGGAGTTCTGTCGACAGATGCTCACCGCGGTCCGCAACTCGTATGAGGTGACGTACCCGATGAGCGATCAATCAGAGCCCGGTCGAGCGGCGGTGATCGTGTGCGTGGAGGACGCACAGGGTCCGGAGGTCGACATTCCCGTGGACTTCGATGAACGCATCGTCGTCTCGACATTCCTTGTGACGATCCGGAGGCCGACGCTTCCGAACTACCAGCAGGTCGTCGCAACTCTCTGATTCCTAACTACACCTGGGGGGGTGTGTACCAGTGACCGGTGAATCGAACATCGCGACTCTGAAGAACACGAACAACGAGCTGTACATGGTTCCCGGTGATGCGTGCGTCATCGCGGCGCCGTGGGTCCAGGGCGCGTGCCCTACAGCCATCACGACCGATGCGCAGGGTGATCTCCTGCCGCTGCCGATGGGTTGGCAGTCGCTTGGTGAGCTGGACCAGAAGGCCGGTATCAAGATCACGCCGGACAAGAAGACCAACGACATCCTGGGCTACGGCTCGATCGTGCCCCGCGGTTCGGTGAATACCGCCATGTCGGTGACCGCCGAGTTCTCCATCCAGGAGTGGACCGAGATCGGCGCGGCCCTCTACTGGGATGTCGACAAGGCATCGGTGACCGTGGATCCGACGACCGGCGAGTGGCAGATCGCCAAGTCTGCCACTCCGGAGGTGAATTACTACTCGCTCATCATCGTCGGCCAGGACATCACCAGCGGTCAGGGTTACCGGTTCCCGTACTGGATCTTCCCGAAGGCCATGGTGACCAAGCAGTCGGCGCAGTCGCTGTCGATGAGTGAGGCGCTCCTGATGCCGGTGACGTTCACCGCGTACACGGACGACACCCTCGGCGAATTTCTCATCACCGGTGCGGGTGGCCCCGGTGTGCAGGCCACCAACACGGCTGCCGGGTTCGTCGAGGGTTCGTAATACCAACTGGCGCAGGGGCGTCCCCAGAAAGAGGACGCCCCTGCGCCCACATTGGAAAGGTTTCTCCGTGACCGCCCACAGGTTCTCCGCCCTCCGTGCCGAGGTCCCACCCCGTGAGTTCGAGCTGGATCTGGACGAGGAGCGCAAGCTCACCGTCCCGATTCCCACCGGGCAGCAGCTACTCGACTATGCCGCCGCAGCCACACGCCAGGAGCAGTACAAGGCCCTCCTGGGTGGAGACTTCCAGGAGGTCTGGGACTTCTTCATGTCCCGGGATCATCGACTGTGGCCCTTGTTCTGGAAAGCGTTCGAAGAGTTCGTCTTCGGCAACGGAGCAGGTGAAGTCGAGGGGGGATCCCAGGGCTCCTGACGCTCGTCGAGAAGTTCTGGCCCGCGCTCGAATACGACTTCCAGGTGCATCTCCGTGGCCTCAGGGCGATGGATTGGATGGCTGGGAAGAAGGACTGGCGCGAGTTCTATCGCTTCAAGGACCGTCTGGGGCCCGGAACCGACTACTACGCAGCGATGTTGGACGACCCCGACACCGTGGAGGCGATGCTGAAGCTACCTCCGGCAAAGCCTGGGGCGCCCGCGTTGCGTGACTGGAACTGGCTGCGGGAGACGTTGACTCAGATGACAGAGGTCATCGCCGCGTCCGGCGGGGCGAAGGTGAAGCTCCCGCGCCCCGAATCGGAGGTGGAGCGTCGTCGCTCCGAACGTTCCCGCCGCGTCAGCCGCCACAACGCGGCTGCACTCACACGTAACAGCACACCGAGTTTCACCACCAAGAAAGCCCCGAGAGGCAGGATCCGATGACCGAGTTCGCCACCCTGGAAGATGAGGCCCGCGCACGCGTGGAGACCCCACAGGTCGAGGGGGTGCAGCTGACCAAGGACATCTTCATCCCTACACCCTCGGGGCGTACAGCACTGAGATTGGCTACGGTCCCGAAGGGTTCGTCGCTGATCGACAATCTGCGCGCCCTCATCGGCGATGAGGCGGTGGACTACATCCTGGACCTGCCGGCTGTGCTGTCGAAGGAACTCCTGGAGTTGGTGCTTGCGCGTATCGCCCCAGGCTTGATCGATGTGTCCAACCCGACCTGACTCTCCCCCTTCCCATCTGTTTTGACGACTTAGGGGGTGTGGCGTGGCCGGAGACGACAACATCGTCGGTACAGCCCAACTGCGTGTACTGGCGAACTTCCAGGATTTCGTGCAGGATGCCAACGATCAATTGGAAGCCCTCAAGGGCGGCGTCAACGACCTGGAGATCACGGTTCTCGCGGATCTCTCCGAGTTCCTTGGACAGGTAGAGGGTGCAGTAGAGGAAGCCAGCGGACATGAGGTCCGCATTCTTTTGCGTGTCGACGGCGTGGAAGAGGCTGACGCCGAGGTCGATGAGGTCGCACACGAACGCGAAGCACCGATCAAGCCGGTCGTGGAAGGCGCCGACGAAGCTTCCGCCGACTTGGATGAGACTGCGGAGAAGCCGCGCGAGTCCGTCATCGAGACGCGTGTCGACACGGCGGTGGCGGACGCCGAAATAGCGGACATGGAGTCCCGGCCCGTCGTGGTCCACGGTGATGTGGAACTGTCGACAGCAGAAGCCGAAGCGCGTCTAGCGTTGCTGCAGGCCCATATCCGGGAGATATATTCGCAGGCGCGCCCCGATGGGGGTTACCTCGCGTTGGCCGATGTCCGCGAAGCGTTGCCTCCTGAGTTCAGTCGTGGCGAGGTCGACAGTGCAATACAGGGCCTCTATAGCAATGACCGTGGATTCGACGCTGTAGAGGATGAGAACCGCAAGGTGCTCACCGACCGCGCTCGGAGTGCGGGGGTGCCCATCGGTGCCCATGATGCGCACGCGATCGCGTGGGAGGGGTCGTACGACGGGCCGTCCGTCTCCGACGCGCAGGCACGTTTCGACGCCGTGCGTGCGGCGCAGGCCGCGCAATCGGCAGCCCCGGCGGTCGAGCCTGTGGAGGCTCCCGAACCTTCTGTGGCTCCGGTCGTCGATGAAGCCGCCAAGGCCGATTCGGATGCGCGTGCCGTTGAGGCGCAGCAACCGCATGTTGCGCCCATCACCCCTGAGGTGGTGGGCGGCGACAAGGTCGAGGCCGAGCTGGATCGTATCGCCCGCGACCGTCAGTCGAAGATCACCGTCTCCGAGGAGGAAGGCGCCCCACGTAAGGGGCGCCGTTCCCGGCGTACCGAACCTTCTGACGACATCCAGGATCTGGATGCCGAGGTCGAAGATGTAGCCGATGAGGCCGAGCGCGCCGAGCAGAGCGTCACGGGCCTCGATGCGGCGTTCGCGAAGATCAACAGCATTCTTCGTGGCGCCGGACTGGACGAGGTGCGTCCGCAGGAGAACCCGGCGGACGCCATCAAGCAGATCCTCGACCCCATCAACGCGGAGCGTATCGCGCAGAAGCAACTGCCGATCAAGCCGCGTAGGGACTTCACCGATGACGAGAAGTCCCTGAACGCCCTCCGTGAGCAGGCGGCGGGACTGTCCCCGGACGAGTTGCGCTCACGCCTCGCGGGCACCCAGGGCGCGTACGGTCAGTTGTCCGAGGGCAGCTCCCTTGTTGCGGACACGAAAGCGGCTCAGAAGCGCCTCCAGGACGAGGCGAACATCTACTCGGAGGCCCTTGGGGAGGGCCCGGTCAAGTTCGCTCGACCGTCCGCGCGCTCGGGGTCGGGTGGTCAGGCGGACCTGGAGGCTATCGGCCGCCAGCGCGCGGCCGCGGATGTGGATGCTGCCCGGGAGGGTTTGGAGAAGGGGTTCCAGGACGCCGACGAGGGCACGGGGACCGTCTCGAAGCTCGTGGAGGACAGCGGTAAGCGTCTCAAGAGCCAGCTCGCCGACGAGAATGTGATGCGTCAGGCGGCGGGTCTTGATCCACTGAAGGTGCAGACCGTCAAGGTTGTACCCGAGGTGGTGCCCACCGAAGCCGAGGCGCAGATGGCTGCGCTGAAGGCGGAGTGGGCGCGCTTCACCCCGGCCGAGGTCGAGGTGGAGACGGCTAAGGCGTTGGAGGAGATCAACGCTGTCCGCGCCGAGGTGTCAGCGGAGCCGATGAGGTCCGAGCTGAATGTGGACGCTCGGGTCGATGAGGCGTTGGCGAAGATCAATGCGTTGCGCGCCGAGGCCGGAGCGGACCCGATCCGCCTCAAGGTAGATGACGACGACGCCCAGGACGAGCTGTCGGCGTTGGAATCGGCTGCCGACAGTGCGTCCGCTGCGGTGGGGGCCATCGGTGATGCAGCACAGTTCGGGGCGCTCACTGCTGGTATCGCCGGGGTTGTGTCGGAGCTCGCGGGTCTGGTCGGGATGGCCGGTGCAGCGGCAGGCGCCCTTGCGGGTATCGGCGGCACGTTCGCTGTCGGTTTCACTGGTGTGGGGTCCGTGTTCTCGGCCCTTCATGAGGCGACGCTCGACAAGCGCGGTATCGCCGAGGACGGCAGCGGTGGCGGCGGTGGTGGGGAGTCGGCCCAGGAACGTGCCGACAGGATCTCCGATGCCGAACACTCGGTGGAGACGGCGCAGAACAACCTCAAGTCCGCCACCGATGACGTCACCACCGCATACCAGACGCAGCAGACCGCCATTCAGGATGCGTCGGAGGCGATGCAGGACTGGGCGAACAAGGCCGTCGACTCGAAGCTCGGGCTCGAAGGTAAGGCGATCGACCTCGCCGAGGACAAGCAGAACTACGCGAAGGTTCTCTACGAGTACCAGCACGGTCAGGCATCCGGTCTGGATTTGCAGCGCGCGGCCCTTCAGGTGGAGACCGGCCAGCAGGGCTTGGTGGAGTACCAGGAGAAGGACCAGCAGACCCAGCAGGAGAACCAGACGGTCCAGCGGGAGGGGATCACCGGTAACCCGAAGGTCGAGAAGGCTGATAAGGGGATAGCGGATGCTCTGACGAAGGAGTCGGACGCCGAGTACAACCTCCAGAAGGCGATCCGCACCCTCAACGAGGCGAAGACCGACACAGGTAGCAGCAGCGGCGGCGGTAGTGGTGATCGGTATCAGAACGAGCTGAACGCGGAGCTTAAGCGTCTCGCGCCGAACGCCCGTGATCTGGTCGATGAACTGCTGCCGGGGACGCCGTTGCGTGAGCAGTGGCACGGAGCGCAGCAGGAAACCCAGAACACCATGTTCGCCGGGAGTGCTGGCGAGCTGCAGTCCCTGTCGGATGATCTGTTGCCGTCGACCGAGTTCGGTCTGACGACTCTGGCGGGGACGATCAACGGAACCGTCCTGACTGCATTGCAGTCCCTGGACAAGCAGTTCACGGCGAACGCGCAGAACGGGACGTTCCTCAAGTACCTGACCTCCGTTGGTGATACGGCCAGCGGGCTTCCGAATCTTCTCTCGGGTGTGACGAACGCGGTCACCAACCTCACCATTGCGGACGGCCCGGGTCTCGGGAAGATGCTGTCCGCGTTGGGCACCGGCATCTCGGGCAGTTCGGGGGTGTTCGGGGATCTGGGTGCGCAGCTGGAGTCTCAGCTGACGCACGCTTTCGAGGGGATGCCGGGCTTCTTCGAGCAGATGGAGAAGCCTGCCGAGGCCGCGACGGGTGTCATTGGGAAGCTGTTCTCAGGCGTCGGTCATGTGCTGGAGGACAACTCGGGTGCGCTGACGTCGTTCTTCCAATCGGTGCAGGGTTTGGAGCCGGTGCTGGAGGACCTGGCGCCGTACCTGACCGGCACTCTCGGCTACATCTCGGACATCTTCAAGATCATGGGCGCGTTCCCGGAGCAGACAGCGCTCGCATTGTCTCTGATCTACCTGGGTAAGCAGATCAGCCCGATCCTCAATCCACTGGGAACCCTGTTCACCTCCCTCTCCACCGAAGGTGAGACGGCGCTACAGAAGGCGAACAGCGCGTTCTCCAACTTCGCGTCGGGGTTGGGAACGGTGCGTACGCAGGTGGAGGAGTCCACCGCGGGAATCCGTACGGCGTTCTCGGAACTCGGTTCGGCGCTGTCGCCAGGACTCGCTCAGGGCGCCGTGAACGATGCTGTGGGTGGAGGATTCTCCGACGGAATCGCGTCCGAGTTCGGCGGCATCACTGCGGCTGAGCAGGGGGTTGAGCGTGAAGCTCCCACGGTCGTCGGCGCGCTGAAGAACGTCGGCACCGAGATGTCGGGCCTGGCGTCCGGTGCGATGGAGGCTGTCAGCTCCGGGTTCTCAGGACTGGCCACGATGCTCGGGCCGGCCGGTATCTTCGGGATCGCCGTCGTCGGTGTCACCGTCGCGATCGGTGAACTGGTCGCGGCCCACGGGCATGAGGTGCAGGCTCAGCAGGAGGCGAAGCAAGCCACCGATGAGCGCACACAGTCCCTCAGGAAACTGAAGGACGCCCTGGACGCCACCTCAGGTGTCGACACCCCCGAGGTGGCGCAGACCGCCGACGGATTGGTGACGTCGATCCGCGCGGAAGCTGATTCGGATAAGGATCAGCATCCCGACGGGGCCATGACGGCGGGTCGGTACTTCCTCAAGTACGGCAACTTCGGACTGAACTCTTACGCTAACCAGCAGGTCGACCGGGACCGCACCGAGAACCGGGAAGGCGCCGATGGTGCCGCTGAGGTCGCCGGACTGGATGAGTTGGGCAAGAAGTACAGCGACGACGAGATCACGTCGATGCTTACCGGCTCCGAAGCAGATTTCAAATCGCTGATCGCGCAGACCAATACCCTTTCGAGCGGCGGCGCGCTTCTGGCTCAGCACTTCCAGGATGCGCGCACTCAGTGGCTCGGGCTTCAGTCTGCTGCGGAGACGGTCACGCCTGGCGTGCAGGACATGGCTACAGCGATGGGAACCCTCGCTGACAACACGGCTTCGGCTGCCGATAAGCAGACGGCTCTGACCAACGCATTGAAGGTCGCCGCTGGACAGAAGTCGGGCCAGACGGACCCGAGCGCGGCTCAGAGCGCGCTAGGACAGGCGGAGCGCAACCTCGGCCAGGGGGTCCAGGCCGGTCAAGGGTCCGGTGCGCAGCTCGTCAATGCCAACGGCAGCCTGAACGCCACAACGGCCAACGGTGCAGCCCTCCTGGGTCAGTTCCAGCAGATGCAGACAGCCCTTTCGGGCATGGCGCAGGCCGGTGCTCTGACGGACGCTCAGTACGACCACGACGTCGCCCTGATGACCCAGCAGCTCACCAATCTCGGGGTGAGCGCCGACCAGGCGAAGACGATCATCGACAAGGTCGGATTCAATCGGCAGGTTCTATTCCAGCTGCATGTGGCCGGTGAGGATTCGACGGAGGCGAACCTACAGGCCGTCGCCGGGGATCTGTTCGGGAACGAGAACTCGGACGGCACCTATGGGGTGACGCTGCCAGTCAAGATCGCCGACGCCGGCGTGCAGGATGAGCTGAAGAACCTTCAGGGCGTTGTGGAGGACACGACATCCAAGCCTGGGTATGTGGTCATCCATGCCGACACCGAAGCGGCGGTCGAAGCGATCGACGGGGTGGCGAGCCGTGACCAGGAGCTCGATCAGCTGAAGGCTGAACCGCACGCGGACCTGAACATCGATGACTTCACCAGCAAGTACATGCAGGCCGACAACGACCTCGATGCCATCAACGGGAAGGTCACCGACCCCGCTATCCAGGCGGACATCACCGACTTCCTCACCAAGGGGAAGCTCACCAGCGATCAACTGACTGCGCTCAATGCGTACATCGCCCAGCCGGGAGTGGATCCGCAGACGGCCACGGCTCTCTCTGAGCTGAGCAACGTCGCGACGACGCTCAATCAGTTGAACGGAAAGACCGCCAACGTGGGCGTGACGATGGACGCGTTGTCTATCGCCTATCGCGGCACGGACGGGCAGATGCATCTCTGGACGGCACCCAACACCGAGGGTGCCGCGATCGCCGGAAACACGGTCGGCGCTGCGCAGGCCCCGCAGGCGGTACCTACCCCCGGGCTGAATCTCAGCCCCGCTCAGCAGAAGCTACTGTCCAGCGGTGCGCTCCCGGCTCTGGCTGGGGGTGGACCTGTGGCGGGCGCCGGCACGTCCACCTCTGATTCCATCCCGGCCTGGTTGTCGGATGGCGAGTTCGTTCACAAGGCCGCTGCGGTGGACTACTACGGTCCCGAGGCCATGCACGCCATCAACTCGATGGCGGTCCCGAAGGATGCGCTCAAGCGCGCCTCCGGCGGTCCGGTCACCGCCGGACAGTCTGGCACGGGGGGTGTCTATCAGCCCACCGCGGACGAGCTTCAGGCGATGGATGGTGGAACCGTCAACCTGTCGCTATGGACGGCCGTCAAGACGGCGATCCCATCCGCGACCCTACTGGCCGCCGACACGGCAGGTGGGTCGACCATCAACGCCCACAACGACGACGGCGGATATCACCCGCTACGCATGGCGATCGACGTCACAGGCCCCCTGGACGAGGTCGCCGAATGGGTGTTCGCCAACCACCCGAACGACACGGCGCAACTTATCCACCCCGGAGACAATCAGATCCTGAACGGAAAGACCGTGCTGCCGAGCTTCGGTCGTGCCGCGGGCAGCATTCCCAACAGTGACCAGGCCGCGATTGCGACGGCGTACGGCGCGGACACGGAGGCGAGCGAAGCGTCGATGGTGCACATCGCCGCCGATGCCCCGTGGGCCACCCCTTCGGGGACGACGGGAACTCCCGCGGGGGGCGGTGCCGATACCGCGGGCGGCGCGATGACCACCAGTGGGAGCACTGTCGGGCAGCTGCAGCAGATGCAGTCGGCCAGCCAGTCGCAGCTCGCCGCGTTGGAGAAGGCGGACGCCTCCAACCCGGACCTGGCGACCATCGCCACCATTCAGCAGCAGCTCGACGACGTGTATGCGCTGGTACAGAACAACACCCCGACGGATGAGCAGACGAAGCAGATCAACGCGCTGACTGCGGAGATGCAGGCGATCTACGCCAAGCACGCCGGGGACAACTCGAACATGGTGGAAGCGGCTCAGCAGCAGCACAACTCGGATTCTTACGGCTACGAGCAGACGCAGTTCGCCAGCACTGGAGTTCCGGTGCCTGAGCAGTCCGGGCTGACGGGTTCCGGCTTCACGGGGCAGCCTTCGGGTGGCGGCGTCGGCGCGGGATCGAAGGCGACTCTCGACGCGAGCGGCCTGTCGTTCAACGGCGGCTTGGGTCGCATCGGGAGCGTGATCGGGGACTTCTTCTTCCCGCAGGGTTCCTTCCTGAACCCGAGCACCACCACCTCGACGGATTCCGGCTACTACACGGGCGGCAACTCGGTCGGCACGCCGACATCGAGTGTGCCCACCGCTGTTCCTGCAACGAACCCGGTTCCGAAGGCGTACACGGGAGTTCCGGCGAAGCCGAAGGCCACTCCTGAGGTGCACACGAAGCTGCCGAGCGCCGCGCCTCCGGCGACTGCCGGGGGCGGCATCCCTGGTGCTGCGGGCGGCAATCTGACGATTCCACTCTCGAGCACACCGGCTACCCCGGCGGTTACTCCCACTTCCACGCCCGGAACCGGCGTGCCGCAGGCGAACGGGATGTTCACCCCGTCATTCGGGTTGCCGTCGCTCACCACCGCCGGACTGGGGAACCTCATGGGGAACCCGAACCTTCCGGCATACACGGGAATGACACCGAGCCAGTTCCTCGGCGGCGAACTGGAGAATGCCGGCAACTTCGTGCTGGACTTCTTCGGGTTGGACAACTCGATCCTGTCCTCGAACAACAGCTGGAACCAAGCTATCCAGAAGACGGCGACAAGCGCATGGAGCGCATGGGGTCCGTCGACGGGCACGAACGGGTTCGACAACACCGGGAACGTAGGCACAGGGGAGCCTGGAACGGCGCAGACGAACGCACTTCTGGCCCCGGTGCCCGGCGAGACGGCCCTGACGGGGATCACTATTCCCTCTCTCGGAGGAGGGGATGGTGGGGGCGCACCGTCCGGGGCCACCCTCACGGCACCGTCCGCCAACTACAACGGCGGCACGCAGGCCATGTACAACGCCGTCTATACGGCATTCCATAACGCGGGCTACTCGGACGACCAGTGGCAGGACGTCGTCAACATCATCAACAACGAGTCCAGTTGGCAGCCGGGGGTGACGAACAGTATCGGATGCTTCGGGCTCGGGCAGCTGAACCCGTCCGGGACGCTGGAGAAGTACCTGCCGAGCAAGAGCCTCGACCCGTATGCGCAGGGTGAGGCGATCATGTCGTACATCCACGACACGTACGGTGACCCGGCGACGGCATGGACGCACTGGCAGTCGGCCCACTCCTACGACAACGGAGGGTACCTCCAGCCTGGAACCACACTGGTGCACAACGACACCGGGAAGCCTGAACCTGTTTTCAATCCGAAGCAGTGGGATGCCTTGCAGCACTACGTCGACCCGGATACGAACAAGGTCAAGCTGGAGCGCCCGCAGCAGGCGATGAGTCCGCTCAACGGGGTGATG
Organism: Tsukamurella soli; assembly: GCF_039541155.1. Classification (NCBI taxonomy): domain Bacteria; kingdom Bacillati; phylum Actinomycetota; class Actinomycetes; order Mycobacteriales; family Tsukamurellaceae; genus Tsukamurella; species Tsukamurella soli. The sequence goes on along the minus strand of NZ_BAABFR010000072.1, from coordinate 14,806 downwards.
ACCGGATCCCAGGACAGCGGGACGGACAAGCCCGACACGCCGCAGGGTAAGTCGAAGGTCGGTCCGGACGCGGACGCCAACGACCACGGTGGGGTTCTCGGTGCCGTCGTCAACGGTGTCGCCGGATGGGGCAAGAGTGCGCTCAGCAGCCTCGGGTCGGCCGCCACGATGGCTATCGGGGGTGCGGTCACACCGGCAGCCGGGGGTGCCGCTGCCGGTGTGGGGGCCGGTAAGGCTACCGACATGCTCACGGGCGCAGGGTCGCTGGGTATCGACTTGGCGTCCAACGCGGTGCAGCAGCTCGCCGGAACCGTGGGTAGTTCGTTCGGTCTCGGCGGCGGCTCGCTGGCGAGTGTGCAGCAGATGTTCCAGGACAACCAGAACATGCAGTTGCAGCAGCGTCAGTCGACGGCGGTGCAGCAGCAGGTGGTGCAGCATCAGCAGAAGCCGACGGTCACGCAGACCACAGGTGTCCACATGGAGAACGTCCACGTGCAGGACTTGGACGACTTGATGCGCCGCCAGGAGCGGTACACGCAGCAGGTGCAGGCCGCGGCCTTCAACACCTACTGACATTCACACGAAGCTACACCGGTTCCTATTGGGGCGGTGGTGTTTTCGGCTCACGGCTTGGGGGAGCGATGAGCGACTACGTAAGCATCCTGTTGGAGGGATGCGACGGCAGCAGTTGGGATCTGATCTCCGGCGAGCAGGGCGCCCTGTTGGGTGTCAAGCCGACCGGCTTCTACGACATGCCGATGAAGACGTACTGGGTGCCTTACGCCTTCGGGCAGCAGTACCAGAGCAAGCAGGCGCAGCGCCGGGACATGGTGTTCACCGTCCAGATCGGCACGGACACCAACGATCCCGACGAGTGGCATCAGATCGAGTCCCGCTGGCGCATGGCGTGGGACTACCTGAACGAATCCACTCTGGTGGTCACGACCTCCGACGGTAAGAGGACTCTCGGGGTCCGTTTGTTGGAGGAGCCGAAGGCGGCGCAGACCGCTCAGTGGGAGGGTTACGACCCGCACTGCTACGCCCAGTCCACCTATGTGATGACTGTGGCGGCTGAGATCCCCTACTACATCGGGGATCTGACCACCACGGATATGACTTTCCCTGCGGGTGCGGGGAGTACGCAGGTGATCGACGTGTACAACCCGACGGATTCGGAGATGTGGCTGGAGTGGGTTCTGTCCGCGCCGGGGACGTGGACGTTGCCGGACTTCTCGTGGGGCCAGAACATCTACGGCCGCGCGGCGCAGGACGCGGAACGCACGTGGACTCTGCCGGATCTGCAAGCAGGCGAGAACGTCTCGGTGACTTCTCGTCCCGATGTGGAGCCCATTGTGTCGCAGAGCGGTTCATTGGTGCAGGCGCGCACCAACGGCCAGTGCTTGATGTACCCGGTCGCTCCGCACACGGGTGGCGCGGTTCCTGTGTCGTGGCAGCCGGATTCGGGTGACACGACCTCTGTGGGGTATGCGCAGTTGATTCAGCAGCAGTGGCATTCCCGTCCGTGGGGGTCGGTGCGATGACGTTCGATTTCGCTGCGGTGCAGTCGGATTGCTGGGATATCAGGGATCTGCATTCGAGTCTCGCGGCGGCGGCTCCGTTCATCCGGTTCTGGACGTCGGACCCGAACCCGACATTGGACGAGAACCTGGGGTTGGTGTTGCAGGGGGTGGTGACGGATTCCATCCAGGGCAACTTCCCGACGCTGAAGAACAAGCCGGGTACGGGTTCGATCCGTCTTCGGGCGAATCACTATGTGGCGCAGTGGTTGATAAACCTGCCCACCACGTCGAATCCGCAGAACGTGGTCATCACGGTGGACACGATGGGTGGCGCTAATCGGTGGTCGGGGTTGATGCACCACTGGCAGATCGTAAAGGATCAGTCAGGGGTGTACTACCTGGACGTCACTTTCATCGATGACCTTCAGTACATCGACTTCCTGCTGGGCGCGCCGAACCCCGCGCTGCCCATCGACATATTCCAATTCCCGCGCGTACTCCCGTATTTCGGACCCTCCTGCTGGGGCATCAGCGTCTTCCTGCTGATCCAGCTGATGCGCGTCGAATCCAACTGGCTACAAGTGCCCGATGACCCGTTCGACCTCCCCGACTGGTGGGAGGACGCCAACCCACAGAACTGGCAGGTACTCATCAGTTGCCCGCCGCTACTGGAGGACACCTCCCTGTGGACGATCCTCGCCACACGCATGGCGAAGATGTCCACCGTCATAGCCGACGCCTTGGAGGACTCCCAGCAGGTCTTGGTGTACCGTCGCTGCCTCACCGTCGACGGAGAGACGCCGGCGGATTACGGCATCGACTACGTGTCCACCTGCAAGAACGGCGCCGTCATGCTGCAGGTGGTGGACCAGTCCGGGTTCTACACCGGCAGCGGCACGCCCACCACGGGTGGTATCTTCGGCGGCTTCGTGCGCACCATCGCCACATGGGGCGACGGATTCGTGGAGAACGGGTCCGAACTCGTCTCGGACGACGAATACATCTACCCGGACGAGTACTACCAGCCGGGCGCGGTGACCGAACTCGCCGGGTACATCTTCGGCACCTCCTGGACTGTTCCCGCGACCCCGTGGTTGGTGATCCGGGATTCCCCGTGGAGTCAGGTGCAGACGGGCCAGTTGACGTATTCACCGGCGACCGCGTGCACCGTCATCGTCGGCGGCGACAACCAGTACGCGGATCAGGCGATCAACCTGGCTATCGAGGCTACGGGCGACATCCTCGGGTATCTGCTGTTGGGTGGTTTCTCGTCGGCGGGAGATATCGCTGCGTCGATCATCATGCCGTTCATTCAGGGGACTGTTCTCGCTTGGATCGAGTGGAAGAACGTCTCACGAACCCAGAACTTGGGGTGGGCTCACCTCTATGAGACCTATCAGCAGGGCGCGGAGTCCAACGTCTGGTCCCTTGCGGGCATACAGGCATTGCGTGCGGGGTTCGAGGCGACCAAGGCACTCACGACGCAGCAGGTGCAGTACGGCTGCGGTGGACCATACTACCCCGGTTTGCAGTATTCGATCGGCCAACGTGTGGGTGTCACGATGGAATACCTGTACGGGTACATCCTCATAAGCCAGGTCGAGAAGATCACCCTGGCCTGGGACATCACCGCAGACAGCCAACACACCTACGAGACGGTGATCGGTGAGGGGAAGGCCAGCAAGACGGCGGCCGAGCGGCAGGCCGAGCTGGTGTCGAAGGCGATGGATCTGATCGCCAACGAGGGCGTGCACCTCTTATCGTAGCTAACTGAAACCGGAACCTCACCGATATCCTTAAAGGGTACGAACATAGTTCCGGGGGGAATCCAATGTCCGGCGGCAAGCCGATAAGTCCATACGCCCTACAAGAGGACATCGAGAACCCGAAGCGGTTCATGGCCTGGTACCTCGCCGCGATCCCACCCCCTCCGAACTCCAAGATCCCGTTCCCGATACCCATCCCCGTGCAACTCCTGGAATGGGCATCGGAACTGGCATGGAAGGCCGGATTCCGATACCACCCGGACCTCGCCACCGTGTGGAAGATCCCACTCAAGCAGCGACTCGGAATCCAAGACCCGGGCCGCTGGGTGGAACGCGACGAGTACGAGAAGTTCCTCGAATCCCAGGACACCCCGCAACTGTCGGAGGAGTTCGAAGAGGAAGCCCTGGAACTACTGAAAGACCTCAAGCCCGAGCTGTACCAGGCGATCCGCAATGCAACACCGGCGGACCGCAACAAGATGCTGTCCTCCATCGACCCGGACGTCATCGACAAGCAGATCCGTTTCCTCCAGTCCTTGGTGAAGGACCGCCAGAAGAAGGAGTAGGCCATGACCTTCCCGGCCGCCGCGTTTGTAGCCCTCCCGACGGAGAGTTTCGCGGTGACGGGAACTACCGGTAACGGCGGTAACGCGTTCTCGGCATTGGACACGTGGACACAGGACTTCATCACCGACTGGTTCAAGACGAACTACGTCCAGAACTCCCCGGCCTGGAACAACACCAACAACATCCTGGTGGACACGTTCCTCGGAGGCTTCCAGACGGTCGTGGATGTGGTGGCGAACTTCATCGGGATCCTCAACGGTTCCGTTACTGCGGGTTCGGGCGCCGCAGCGATGTGGACGGATCTGGAGGATTGGGTCGACGGCCTCGGGGACGATGTCACCAACCTGGTGACAGCCATCGAGAACGGGGCATCGGGGACTGTAGCCACGGTCGAATCCGATTTCGAGGGCGCATACACAGCTTTGACGAATCTGTTCTCCACTGCGAGTACAGCTTCGAGCACCGCTACCGCGACGTCGGGTGACGTTGCGACGTTGGTCTCGGGGGTTACCGGGTCCTCGGGCAGTACATCGGACCTGGCGTCGTTCCTGACCAACGCCCTGTCCAATCTTGGGGGTCCTATCGATCCGTCGCGGTTGACGTCGGTTCCTGCTACGGCTATCGCGGACTTCTCAAGCCTCACGCAGCCGAACCTGCTCACCAATCCGTCGTTCGATTCGGCGACTTCCCTTGACGGGGAGGGCGTGTGGTCGTGGGACGGCACGGTGGGGCATGACTCGCTGGGGTCGGTGACAGCGACGGGTGACGGCACGACGAAGGTGCTGCCGAACACCCCGGCGGTGGCTGTGGCCCCGGGTCAGGGTATGGCAGCAAGCATTTGGGTGCAGTGGTCGGGTGTTGCGGGTTCGGGGGACTGCTTCGAGCTGCGGATGGCCGCGATCTCGGATGGCACGCAGGTCTCGACCACCACCTTGCAGGCGGAGACTTCCCCGGCGGCGTCCGGTGGCTGGGTGCAGTTGGCGGGCACGTACACGGTTCCCGCATCGGTGGATCACGTGCAGTTGGAGTTGGTCATCCAGTCTGCTTGCACGGCAGGGCAGGTGTGGTGGGACGACGCCTACCTGGGCAACACGAGCTTGATCCCCACGAGTGTGGTGAACGGTCTGCCGGGGGTGATCTCGCAGGCGCAGTCGACGTTGGATGAGATCGGCAACGAGTTCGGTGTGATCGGCTCGGGTCTGACGCCGTCGGCGGTGGCCGCCGCGTTGGGGTCGTCGCTGTCGACTGTGAGCACGGACGTGAGCAACGTCGTCTCGGTGGTGCAGGCCGCGACCACCGGGGCGTCGAATCCTGTTGCGGGGCTGGCATCTCTGTTCTCGGCGCTCCTCGGGGTGACAAACACCGCCAGCACCGCGGCCACCACGTCCACGACCGCGATCCACTCCTCCGTGACGACACTCAGCGTCGGCTCCACGCAGGAGGTGCAGCAGTACTTTTCGACCGCGGGTACGGCGTCGTGCACGATTCCGGCGGCACCGGCTGGAACAACTACTCTGGTTCGGGTCGACGTCACTGTGATCGGGGGCAGTCCCGGCGCCCCCAACGGTTCCGGTGCACAGCCTGGCGCAGGTGGCTTGCCGGGCGGATTCGCGTTCCAGTCATTGTCTTCTGCGCAGGTCGGCGGGATCGGCGGCGTCCTGACAGTCGTCGTCGGAGCGGCGGGAACCTCGGGCGGCGGCGCCGGTGGCGCGTCATCGGTAGCCAACGGCAGCACAACCCTCCTGTCGTCCCCGGCCGCCGGTGTCGCGATCGCATGGACGCAGCCGATCGCCACCGGCTGCCCACTTGCCCCCTCCGCAGGAGGCGGCGGCGGTCAACTCGGCTCCGGTCAGCTCATCACGACGACCACGCTCGTCAACTCCGGGAGCGGCACAAGCAACGCATCTGTCATCGGCACCGCGTCGGCCGCGGCTCTCGCCAACAAAGGTGCGCCCGGCAGTCCATCACCCGCTGGCGCTGGTGGCGCCGGTGGCGCCGGAAACATCACCGGGGCAGGCTCCCCCGGATCGCCAGGTGCCGCAGGCGGCGTCGTCAACGGGCAGCTCGTCGGGGCGAGCGGCGCGGGCGGCGGCGGCGCCGGCACATGGCTCGGCTCCGGCGGCACGGGTGGCGCAGCGGCAGCCCCGGGCGGCGGCGCCGGTGGTGGTGGGGGTGGTGCTAGTGGTGGTGGTGGTGGTGGTGGTGGTGGTGCGGGCGCACCAGGCGCAGTCCTCATAACGGCGGTCTACCAGTGACCCAAGGGTGGGGCGGTACCGCTGCCACATTGGGGTCGCTGCTCGGGTGGGGTTCCTCGAGCCCTAGCGCCACACCGTCGGTGGGGTGGCGCAACGCCCCCGACGTGGAGTTCGACGCCACAGCCGTGTTCACCGCTGCGGGGTATCCGATCTCGTTCAGCCCAGCAAACGCCACCGCGACAGCGCAGTTCACCTGCACCGGGTACCCGGACGCCTACGCCACCGCAGCAGCGCTCGCAGCCACAGCGACGTTCACCGCGTCCGGCTACGGCACGGGCTACCCGTCCATTCAGCCGAACATCACCGCGACAGCTGTGTTCTCGGCCACCGCGACCTACCCGACCACCAGCGCGACGACCACCGAATACACCACCAGTCAAACCATCCAGATCCCCTTCTGGGCCGTCTACATCGACGTGATCGTTATCGGCGGCGGACAAGCCGGTGCGGCAGGCGGATTCATCAACGGCGACGGCGGCCAGCCGGGAACGTTCAACGCCACCACCATCAGCCGTGGTCTCACCGCCTCCCCGACCACCATCACCCTCACCGTCGGCGCAGGCGGCGTAGGCAGCAGCAGCAACACAGGCGCATCCGGCACGGCCACCTCCGCATCGTGGACCGGCGGAAGCGTCAGCGGCGCAGGAGGAACCGGAGCCAACAGCAGCCAGACAGGCCTCGGCTCCGGGAACTACACCGTCCCGGCGACCGGGCAGGTCATCACCGGGTCGGCAAGCCAGTCCACAGCAGCAGCCGCAGGTAACGCCCCCGGCGGTGGCGGTGCTGGCGGCGGCGCGTTCCAGAACGGCGGCTCCGGTGCGGCAGGTGCCTGCTGGCTCGTGTTCCGCCAATCATGATCTCCTAGAAGGGAATCCGCATGTCCAACTTTCAAGCATCGGACCTGCAGGCCGCAGCGAACGGTATCGCCTCCAACACCGGAAAGTACATGTCGCTGCACACCGCAGCCCCCACCATCGGATCCGCAGCCACATCGGAGGTGTCCGGCAGCGGCGACTCCGGAGCGTATGCGCGGCAGCTGATCTCGTTCACCGCGGGCACGGGGGGAGTGGACACCGCGAGTTCGGCGACGTTCCAGTGCCCCGCACTCACCGTCACCTACGTCGCCCTCAACACGGCCAGCACCGGGGGCACCGTCACAGCGGTAGCCCTGCTGCCCGGATCCGGCATCACCATCAACCCCGCCGGGCGCGTCACCATCCCCGCCGGAACCATCACCGTCAGCTGAGAGACTAAGCATGGGCACATTTTTCGCAGACATTTCGGAATTTCAAGTACCAGTGGATGATTCGTACCCGTACCAGATCCTGAGTATCCGCTCGAACGACGGCACCTACGAAGACCACCGCTTCGCGCAGAACTACACCTGGATGCGCGCCGCGCTCGACAGCGGAAAACTCACCTGCGGCATCGTCTACTGCTACTGGCGTACCGACATCGCGGCCACCTTCCAGACTATGCAAGCGCAGATCGACGCCAATGGTGGCCTGCACCCCAAAGTGATCCTGATGGTCGACCTGGAGTCGGGCGGCAACCCGGACATGGACGAGACCACAGCGGTCGACGGGATGATCGACCTGATGGCCGGATGGACCGGCGACTACAAGCGGGTCGTCTTGTACGCCAACCGTGGTGACTTCTACACCATGTGGGCGTCCTACTCCACACGGCTGCCGCAGATCGGCGGCACCATCGGCGCGGGCTACGGATCGAATCCGCAGCTCCCGGGGCAGATCGCGCACCAGTACACCGATGGCCAAGGCGATTACGGCCAAGGACTCCCGTACATGTGCGCCCCGTTCGGGGCGTGCGACATGAATGTGGCGGACAACCAGACCGCCGAACAGTTCGCCGCCGCGTGCGGCGTAGGAGGGGATGACATGACACCGGAACAGGCAGCCCTGTTGCAGCAGCTCGCGGCGAACGTGGAGCTGATCCTGCAGCAGCTCGCGGGGGCGTCGAACTTCAACGGCTGGCCCGAGGGCGGCGGTCGCACGCTGTACGACCTGGCGGCGGCGACCGCGGCGAAGGTCGGCGTCCCGAACACCAGCGACACGAAGGCGGCGTCGTGAACACGAAGAAGTTCTGGATCAGCGCCCTGGAGCGATCTGTCGTGGCCGCTGCCGCAGCGTTCCTGTCGACTCTCGGCGCGGGCGCGGTGGATCTGTTCCACGCCCCGGTTGTTCACGATCTAGAACTGTCGGCGTCGACTGCGGTCGTGATGCTGATAACCTCCGTAGCCGCTTCCAACGTCACCGGGAATGCGAGCTTCATCAAGGACACCGACTGATGCCGAACGTGCCCAGTGATTACTGGGGCGTCATCATCGTCATCCTCGCGGGGTTGTTCGGTGTCGTCTCCGCAGTCGTGGGGCCGTTGGTCACCGTCCGGGTGGCGCGTCGCCAGACGCAGGAGTTGGTGCAGAAGCACATCGGTCCGGTCGCGGATCAGGTGAAGAACACGCACGAGACGAACATGCGTGACGACATCGACAAGATCCTCTCCGAGGTCCGGATGATCCTGCGGCAGCTGGCCGACATCGACCACCGCACGGCGCGGATAGGCGACGAGGTCCGGATCAACCGTGACGAGTTCGTGGACCTCCGCAAGGACACGTATGAGCTGTCGGCGCGCGTGGAGCGTGTCATCGCCAAGCATCACCCTCAGGAGGTGGACTGATGTCCAGCTTGGGATTGAACCCTCTTTATCGTCAATTGACCTTGGGTGATGGGGACTGGATCTTCACCCTGTCGCCGAACGACTGCCGCAGCACCGTCCCCACCTGGGTGGGAACCACGTGGCCCGCAGGGACGACCGCGACCGTCACCATCGACCCGGAGGGCGCCGACCTTGCATGGGACGCCACCCTCGCCGACGGCGTGCTGTCCTGGCACGTGCCGGTCGGCACCGTGAGCACCGTCGGCGACGACCTGACCTACGTCCTCCAGGTCGTACTCCCAGACCCGTCCGACGGGCCCTCGTGGACGTGCGCCGTGTTCTACGGCCTCACCTGGCAGAAGCTCCACATCGAACTGTACGGGAGCTGACATGGCGACCTTGTACGACTCCTACATCCTGCCCGTGGGGGAGCAAGTTCCCCTCGGGCAGGTGTTCCTCCGCGGCGTCGGGAGTCCCGAGTACGGAGCCAAGACCGTCGTCGGATCGGTGGTGCAGTCGGTCCCGCTGGTGGACGGCGGCTTCACGGTGCAGATCCCACCGGGCGAGTACATGGCTCAAGTCTGGGTCACCTCGGCGTACATCTACACGGCCGCCGGCGGCAGCTTCACGGACGGTTACCGCCCGTGGCTACCGTTCACCATCCCCGACGACGGGACATACCGACTCGCCGACCTCCTCCCGGCATGGGAGGGCAGCTGATGCTCACGCGATGGCTCGGCCGGACATTGGACGGCTTCGCAGCGTGGTTCGCGAGCGCTGCAGGTGTGCTGCAGACGTTCGTAGTTACGATAACCATATTCGTCGTCGAGGTGTGGAAGCCGAACCTCGACCCTCAGCACTTCCTGTTCCTGCTGTGGCTGACGATCTACAGTGGTGTGACGCAGCCGATCCTGGCGTTCGTCTCCAGTCGCGATTCCCGCGCGGCGGCGTCGAAGATGGAACACGTCCTCCAGTTGGAGGAGGAGGCCCTTCACGACCTTCACGGTGGCAGCTAGGACGGTCCATCCGCGAGGTAGTGATGCACCCACGACTGTGCGGTGGACAGCTGGGTAGCGGCGTAATCACAGTCGTCGTCGCGATTACTGTTCGCGCATACGGTCTTCTCCGTGGTGTAGTCATCCAGCCACTTCTGAATGTTGAGGCGCAAGAGGTCGACATCTGGTGACCCGGAGAGGTTTCTGATGTCGTTCTGTGCGTCCTGCATCTGAGTGTCGATCTTATCCAGGCACGGCTGCATCCCCGCCTCGAACCCGCAGTCGGTCGCGCTCATGTCCGCATACTTGGCACTGAAGGCGCTCCAACTCATCGGAGGTTCCGGTGAGTTCCCCCCCAGTCGCGCGACCAGAACCCAGGCGATGAGCCCTACCGCGAACACGGTGAGCACGATGATCTGGGGTTTGCGGTAAGTCATGATCCCTCCTCATGGGTGTGCGTCGTCATACGCCTTGAGGACACGGACCGAGATACGGCCAGTGTCACTGACTTCGATACCGTTCTCACGTGCCCATTGGCGGACCTCGGCGAACGGGACGCCGAGAGCCTTCGGGTTGCGGTTCTTCTCTCGCCTCGGTTTGGGGGCGCCTTCGACCCGCGCCACCTTGATCCATCGAGCCAGATCCCGCCGCAGTTCTGCGGCGTTCTCGGCGTTGAGGTCGATCTCGTAGGTGGTGTCGTCGAGCGCGAAGCGCACGGTCTGCGTGGCGATGCTGCCGTCGAGATCATCCCGTAGTACCACCTCTAGCGACTTCGCCATGACGTGCAACCTATCACTCATGCAACGTCGACCGACGGTGACGAGAGGTCGATCACCGGAAGAAGATCCACCATCTTCGCCAGGCGTTGTGGCCTGACGGAGGTGTAGATCGCAGTGGTGGACGGGCTGGTGTGGCCTAAGAACTCTTGGACGAGACGCAGGTTATCGGTCGCCTCCAGCGCTTCGGTTCCCGCGAAGTGGCGCAGCGAGTGGAGGGTATCGGCAAAGCCTATCGAGTGCAGGTGCTCGTTGCACAGCTGAGACACGAGCTGCGGCGTGACGACGCCGGATCCGCGTTCGCGCGCCCAACACGGACCGTGTTCGGGCAGCATGGGTGCGATGTGATCCCAGCACCACCTCGGGAAGGCTGTGACACGTTCCCGCTCACCCTTGGTCCGGACGAGATGGATCATCACGAACCCCGAGTCCACTACGAAGTCTTCGACGCGAAGGTAGGCGATCTCCTTGGCTCTCATGCCCGCGAAGCCGGCAAGCAGCAGCCACGGCAGAATGCGTGGGCGCGCCGTACGCAGTGCGAGCTCCAGTCTTTCGAGGGCGATGGGACGCGGAATGCCGCGACGCGGCGGCGGCATCACGAGGAGCTTCGCGGGGTCGTCGGCTCGGTAACCTTTAGCGTGGATCCACCCGTAATAGGGGCGCACCAGCGATGTGTAGTTCCGAATCACGCTAACGGGAAGCGAGTCTTGCCAGTCTTCCAATTCGGCCTCGGTGGCAGCGAATGGATCATGGTGAATAAAGTCTTGCACATATTGCATCGTCTGCCGACGCAGTTTGATCGTGCGGTCGCTTCGTCCGGCTCGGATCATCCAGCGACAGTGTGCGTCGAGATGGCTCACGTTCAGCCCGTACTGACCGCCTGGTAAGGCGCTCACGGGCGCCGACACTACGAGCTGTAGTTGACTTCGGGCGCGGTTGTTCGACATTTGACGCGTCAATGTCGGTCTTCTAACTACAGGGCTACTCCCCGGCGGCCGTCTAAGCGGCCTTCGGAACCAACACCAGACTGATGGAGTTGATGCAATACCGCTGGTCGGTGGGGGTGGGGTAGCCCTCGCCGGAGAAGACGTGGCCCAGGTGGCTGCCGCAGTTGGCGCACAGCACCTCCACGCGGCGCATGCCCAGCGAGTCGTCGACCCGCTCGATCACGGCGTCGCCGGCCAGCGGCGTGAAGAACGACGGCCAGCCGCAGTGCGATTCGAACTTCGAGTCGCTGCGGAACAGCTCGGCGTTGCACGCGCGGCAGCGGTACACACCCTCGGTCTTGGTGTCGGTGTACTCGCCCACGAACGCCGGCTCGGTACCCGCTTGCCGCAGCACCCGGTACTCCGCCGGGGTCAACTTGGCTCGCCACTGAGAATCGGTCAACTCGAGCTTGGGGTGGACGGATGCATGATCGCTCATGCATCCACGCTAACCACCGGTGCCGGCTGGTGCCAGCGGGCGGTCGATGCCCTCGTCGAGTCGGCCCTCGGCGCGCGCGTCGAGGTACCGGTACAGCAGCACGAAGAACGGCACGATCAGCAGCAGTGTCCAGCCGTACGTGCACTTGAGGAAGGAGGCGGACCGGCCGAACGCCAGCCACTTCTGCGACCCCCAGAAGTCGTATGAGAGGAACCCGTACACCGCCAGCCAGATCGGCCACGTGCCCATCACCGACGCCCGATACACGATGGTCATCAGCATGGGGAACAACAGCATCGAGTAGTAGCCCTGGCCCAGCGAGCCCAGTAGGAACTCGGCGGTGAGCAGCAGCCCGGTGGTGGTGCACAGGTACAGCAGCTCGTTGCGCTCGCGGTAGTAGCGCCACAGCAGATACACGGACACCAGCGTCATCACCCCCAGCACCACGCGCAGCAGCAGGATCAGCCACGGGGGCAGGCCGAACGCCACGCCGTTGCCCTCGATGGAGCTGTTGTAGTAGTCGCGTGCCTGGAACAGGTAGGGGAGGGTGCGTTTGAAGAAGCTGCCCTTGTCCTTGGCCAGCGCCATGCCCGCCGCCAGGAGGATGAACGGTACCGCGATCGACGCGATCAGCCCGGCCCGCCAGCTGCGCTTGAGCAGCATCGGCAGGAACAGCACCGCCAGCATGGGCGGCTTGACCGCCAGCGCCAGGCCCAGCGGGATCCCGGCCCACAGCGCCCTGTTCTTCATCAGCAGCGCCATCGTCGCGACCTCGGCGAGCAGGACGAAGCAGTTGAAGTTCGTGAACACCAGCGTGTCGGTGACGGCCTCGCTGGTGAACGCGATGAACAGCACCACGGGCGCCACCGCGGATCCGAGCCCGAACCCGAACATGCGGATCATGATGTACAGCGCGATGAGCAGCGCGATCGTGCTGAGGGTGACGAAGATGTTGCGCGCGAGGTCCGGGTTGAAGAACCCGAACGGGGCCATCAGCAGCGTTCCGGACGGCGGGTACAGGTAGTGCGGGCTGACGGTCTCGTAGTTCTCGACGTACACCGGCTTGTGATTGAGGAACCTCACGGCGGCGGTGTAAACGGCCGTGAAGTCGTCGGTCTTCGCGCGGTCGGGCACCAGGATGATCAACCGCTGCACCATCGTGCAGATCGCGAGTGGCCACAGGATCGCCTTCACGATCGTCGCCGGGTCGGCCTTGAGCGTCGCGAGCGCGCTGCTCACCGACGTGCGGGTCTCGGTATCAGGGACGGACACCGCGCAACGGTACCGCGCCACCCCGGCCGCGCCCGGGAGGCGGGGCTGGCGACCCGGCCCGCAGCCCCGTCATGCCGGGCAGGCCGAGGTGGTCGGTTGGGCCAGGTCCTCGAGGTACGGCGAGAGCGACTGCTGCGCGCAGGCCGAGCGCAGCACGGCGCCCTCGCCGATCCCGGCCCAGCTCACCGTGGCCAGCTGGGTGCCGGCCATGGCGATGGCGCCGCCGAGACCGTCGATCGCCGACGGGTTCGTGAGTGGGTCGTTGAGCGCGAGCATCGCCATCGTCGGCACCAACGCGCGCTTGGGCGCCGGGGGTGGCTCGACCGCCGGCCACCCCTGGCAGCCGACCATGTTCAGCGCGGCCACGCCGCCGCCGAACGGGTACTTCTCCGCCCACGCAGCCGCGTCCGCGGCGACCTGATCGGGTGCGGGTTTCTGCCCGGCGTCGGAGCAGGTGGTGATGTACTGCCCGTCCGAGCCGACGGTGGCGTCGGCCGACGCGACCAATGCCTGCAGCGGCCCGAAGGTGCCGGTGCGGGCGGACGCGAGCGCGTCGGCGAGGGTGGTGATGCGGTCGCTGGTCGGCCCGGCGGAGATCGCGAGCTCGGTGGTCACGGCCCGCAGCAGCTCGGCGTCGCCGACGCCGCCGAGGGTGCCCGCGGCAGCCTTCGCGAACACGTCACCGACGGCCTTCGCCGGGTCGTCGCCGAGGGCGCAGCCCAGCGCGCGGCACTGCGTCGCGAAGCTCGCCATGGTGGCCGCGGTGCCTTTCGCGGCGTCCTCGGTGCGGTCGGTGAAGGTCCCGTCGTAGCGCACCGGCGAGTCGAGCACGAGCCGCGCGACCCGCTCCGGGTGCGCCGCGAGGTACGCCAGCGCCACCGTCGACCCGTCGCCGACGGACAGCAGCGCCAGCGCCGGGACCGACCACGTGGTGCGCAGCACCTCCAGGTCGGCCGCCGCCGCGGCCGCGGTGTACATGCTCTGGTCCCCGGTCAGCTTGTCCGCGCACGCGTTGGTGAGGTCGGTGGAGGCGCTGCCGAGCGCCGCGATCCGCGCGGCGGTGGAGGCGCCGGGCGCCGCGCCGGCGTTCCGCAGCACCGCGACGTCCGTGGGCGGAAGACACGAGACGGTCGACGACGGGCCCAGCCCGCGCCGCTCGACCGCGACCACCGGATGCCCGCGCAACAGCGGCGCGTCGGCAGCGGTGAGCGTCAGCAGCGCTCGCTGGCTGGTCAGGTCCGTGCCGCCGACCAGCACCAGCGGGGCGGCGCCCTTCGGGGTGTCGTCGGCGCTGGCTCGGGTGAGCGTCAGCGTCATCTCGTCGCTGTCGGCCGCCGCCGGGTCGACGGCGACCCGCATCGTGGCGCACTCGACGGTGACGGTTCCGGTCGGCGCGGGCATCCCGTACTGGCGGGCGAGGTCGTCGCCGCAGTCGGTCCAGGCGACCGACCCGTCGGCGGGGGCGCGCCAGGCGGGAGCGGCGGGCGCGGGCGTCGACGACGGTGCCGCGATCGGGCCACCGAGCGCGGTGACGAACGCCGGCGGCGCATCGGC
>NZ_BAABFR010000071.1:0-26318 GCF_039541155.1 Tsukamurella soli | reverse complement strand
CCTCGCTGACTTGGAATAAGTTACGCGGCACCGAACACAAGCGCAAACCCCCAGGTCAACCCGTAACCCCACGTTCATAACCCCAGGTCACAGCCCCACACCACCCCACCAACCACCCGAACCACACGAATGTGATCCACCACACACCGCTGTCGGCCCGCGTCGGCTCATCGATTCGCGCAGCTCCGAGTCGAACGGCCGCTACTGCGGCACCGTCGTCAGGCGCGACTCGGCAGCAGGTCGGCAAGAGCCACGTCAAGCGTCGGAAACCGGAACTCGAAGCCCACCTCGCGCAGCATGGTCGACGTGGCGTACCGCCCGGTGAGGCCGAGCGCCGGGTCGGTACGCAGTGCGATCGCGCCCACCGCGAGCAACGGCGCGGGGGTGGGCGGCGACGGCGGGCGGTGCAGACGGCGCCTGAGCTGCCGCATCAGCTCGGCGTTCCGCACGGGGTTCTCGGTCGCGGCGACCACGACGCCCGCGGGCAGCCCGGCACCGTCGTCGGTCCCCAGCGCGCGCCGGACTGCTGCGAGCCAGTCGTCGATGTGGATCCAGCTGAACCACTGGCGCCCGTCGCCTACCCGGCCGCCCGCGCCGGCGCGGGTGATCGAGACCAGGCGCCCTAGCGCAGGCGACTCCGATTCGAGAACGATGGAGGTGCGCAGGATCGTGAGCCGCTCGGCAGCAGCACCCGCCACGGCCTCCTCCCACGGTAGGGCGACGCCGGTCATCTGCGGCAGGCCCGGGTCCGGCAGTGGGGTTCCCTCTGTACACGGCGTCTCGCCCGCGTCGCTCCAGATCGCGGTGGTGCTCGCCTGGACCCAATGCGGCACGGGCCGGCCCAGCCGCGCCACGGCCGCCACCAGGGCCCGCGTCGGCTCGACTCGGCTGCGGGTGAGCGCCGCGATGTTCGCCGCGGTCGGCCGGCAGTCGACCAGCTTCCCGGCGAGGTTGATCACCGCGGTCCGCGGCTTCGCCAGCTCGTCGGCCCAGGCACCGACGGTGCGCCCATCCCACTCCACCTGCCGGAACGCAAGCGCGGGGTCCACGGCGCGCGTGAGGATCGCGACCGCGTGCCCGCGGCTCGTGAGGTCGGCCGCGATGCGGCGCCCCAGCAGACCACTGCCACCCGCGATCACCACGTTCAGCGGCGCCTCGCACGCCGCCCCGGCGCGCCGGGCGAGCAGCGCCAGCGTGGTGTTCGGCCGGGCGGCGAGGCGCCTCGCGAGGATCCGGTCGTACAGGGGCGCGGAGGGCCCCGTGCTGCTGACGGTCTGGGTGACGAGAGTGCCGGCACCGTCGCCGTGCAACTCCCAGCGCACGACGGTGGCGCCCAGCGGCTCCGGCTGCGTCAGCTCCAGCAGGCGGCCCGGGTCGCACGCGGTGACCTCGATAGGCGGGGCGAACCTGCGGTGCACCCAGCTAGCCGCGATCACCGGCCGCCAGTCGGCGCGCATGCCCGTGGCGACCGGCCCGGCGGCGCCGCCGACCACCGCGAGCGAGCCGAAGATCGGATGCCACCGGGGCAGCTCGTCGAGGTCCGAGAGGACCGCCCAGACGGCGTCGAGGGGCGCGGCGATGAACTGGCGCGCGTTGCGTGCGATACCCATGGCGCGACGCTAACCCCGCAGGTGGCGGGCGCAGTATGGGGTATCTCACGATGACTACATCCCCACACGGAGCCCGGTGCGCGGCCCTAGGGAGCGGGCACGACGCCCGTGTCGGCGCCGGGCTCGACACGAGTGGTGAATTCGGGCAGCAGCGGCGCGACGGCCATCCGCCCGCCACCGTCGGGCACGACCTGGACCGTGCGGACCGAGGCTGCGGCGGCGATGCTGCGCAGGTCGGAGCCGGTCCCCCACACCACCGCTCCCACGACCGACGCGGTGCCCGCACGGAAACGCGCGGCGCTCACGCGGGCGATCGCCGAGCCGCGGGCGTCGGGGGCGACGAGGTCGGGGACCTGGGTCGCGGCCACTGCATTCGCGGCCTCGAGGGCAGCAGCGCTCTGCCCGGTGGCGACCGAGACGATCGGCGTCTGGACGCCGTTGATCGGCACGCGCATCAGCAGCCTCCCGACGCGGACACGACCGAGCTCGGCCCACGTCTGGTCGGTGGTCCACTCGGTGACCGGGGACACCAGGGCCCAGCGACGCTCGCCCGCCGGCGCGGCCCGCAGTGAGGCCGCAGCGACCGCTTCGTAGTCCGCGACCGTCTGGCCGGGCTCGGGACCGAGCCGGTCACCGTCGAACCGGGGGGCGGGCAACGGCCGGGAGGCGCCGAGCCCGTACAGCAGGCCGACGACCACGACCAGCAGCGCGACCAGCGCACCCCAGCGGGCCACGGAACCGTCGCCGCGGGCCACGCCCCGGCGCGCGGCGACGGGGGCCGGATCGTGATCGTCGTCCGACACGTCAGTGCTCCCGCAGGACGTCCAGCGCGTGCTGGAGGTCCGCGGGGTACGGCGACGTGAACTCCACGTACTCCCCCTTGGTGGGGTGCGTGAAGCCCAGGGTCCGCGCGTGCAGCCACTGCCGTTCGAGGCCCAACCGCTTGGCCAGCACCGGATCGCAGCCGTAGGTGGTGTCGCCGCAACACGGGTGGTGCAGCGCCGAGAAGTGGACGCGGATCTGGTGGGTGCGGCCGGTCTCCAGATGCACGTCGAGGAGGGACGCGGCGGCGAACGCCTCGAGTGTGTCGTAGTGCGTAATCGACGGCTTGCCGTCCTTGGTCACGGCGAACTTCCAGTCGCTGGAGCGGTGCCGACCGATCGGAGCGTCGATGGTCCCGCTGGACGGGTCGGGGTGCCCCTGCACCAGCGCGTGGTAGCGCTTGTCCACAGTCCGCTGCTTGAACGCCCGCTTGAGCACCGTGTACGCCCGCTCCGACACGGCGACCACCATCACGCCCGACGTCCCGACGTCGAGGCGGTGCACGATGCCCTGGCGCTCCGGCGCCCCCGAGGTCGAGATGCGGAAGCCGGCCGCAGCGAGGCCGCCGATCACCGTCGGCCCCGTCCACCCGACGGACGCGTGCGCCGCGACGCCGACCGGCTTGTCCACGACCACGATGTCGTCGTCGGCGTACAGGATCGTCATACCCTCGACCGGCTCGGCGACGATCTCGAGCGGCCGGGCCGGCTCAGGCAGCGTCACATCCAGCAGCGCGCCGGCGACCAGCTTGTCGGACTTGCCGACGACGGCACCGTCGAGCGTGACCGAGCCCTCCTCGGCGAGCTCGGAGACGACGGTGCGCGACAGGCCGAGCAGCCGCGCCACACCCGCGTCGACCCGCAGCCCGTCCAGCCCGTCGGGGACCGGCATCGTCCGTACCTCACGCATCCGACCCGCCGTCCTTCCCGGACTTGCCGCCGAACCCCTGATACGGGTCACGGCCGAACAGGGTGAGCGCCACCAGCAGCACGGCGGCGCAGCAGATCGCCGAGTCGGCGACGTTGAACACTGGCCACCAGCCGACCCGCACGAAGTCCACGACGTGCCCGCGCAGTACCCCGGGCGAGCGGAAGATACGGTCGATCAGGTTGCCGGCCGCACCTCCCAGCACGAGTCCGAGGCCGAGCGCCCACCACACGGACTGCAGGCGCGAGCCCATGCGGATCACCCACACCACGACGGCGATCGCGATCAGCGAGAGCACCCACGTCATGGAGGTGGCCATCGAGAACGCGGCGCCGGAGTTGCGGATCAGGGTCAAGGTGACGGTGTCGCCGATGATGCGTACCGGCCGCTCGGGGTCGATGTACGCGACGACGAGGCACTTGGTGAGCACGTCGAGCGCGATCACCAGCAGCGCCACGCCCGCGAGCACCAGCCGCGGGTTGGTGTGCGATGCGGCGCCGGCCACCGTGCCTGCGGCAGCGCCTCGCGCCCCTCCCACGGCAGCCGGATCCCCGTCGTCCGCGGCACGTGTCACTGCTCTACCGTCCAATCCATAATGCCTATGATCCATGACCGCCGCGTCCGCCCCGTCGCGCGGGCCGTCCCCGCTGCTCTGCTCGTGCTCGCGGCCGCGTGCGGCACATCCCCGTCCGACGCGCCGTCCTCGTCGTCCACCGCGGCCGCCCGGTCGATCGGGGCGCCGGCACCGTCGGCGGCCTGCGCGGCCCGCGCGGTGACGATGCCCGCAGACGCCGTCACCGTCGACCTCCCGTCGGCGACGGTGACGGTGACGGACCCCGGAGCGCAGCCCCGCCGGGCGCTGACGCTCGCGCCGACGCGCACGCAGGCGACGACGCTGTTCACCAACTCCCTGCAGGTCTCGCAGATCACCGGTCAGCAGCCGTCGGGCGGGAACCGCGACGTGACCGTCCCGCTGACTGCGCAGCCGACGTGCACCGACCCGACCGATGTGGCGCTGTACTTCGGCGCGCCGAGCTCCACGGATCCCGCGCTGACGCACGCGCTCCGCGCGGAGGCGGGGACCGTGGGACGGATCCGGCTGGCCGCGACCGGGGAGGTGCGCTCGATGACGCTGAACGCGCCGGACGGGATCTCCGACGAGGCGCAGTCTGCGTTCGAGCAGGCCCTGCTGCAGACGTTCACGCGCATGCTGCCGCTGCCTGCCGAGGCGGTCGGCGCGGGGGCTACCTGGACGGTGACCCGCCACCTGACCGGCGAGACCGACCTGCAGCAGACGTCGACGGTGACCGCCGCGGCGGTGCCCGCGTCCGGAGCCGTACGGCTGACCGCCACCGTCGACGAGTCGCCGCAGACGTCGATCTTCACGGTGCCCGGAAGCGATCGGGTGCTGACCATCACCAGCTACACCTCGACCGGGCCGGCCGACCTGACGCTCGACCCCGCGCTACCGCTGCCGGCGTCCGGCGGCGCCGCACTGCAGGGCGGCCGCACGCTGGCGGGCGACACACCCGGGCAGCAGCTGGTGCAGAAGACCGGCCTGGTCTATCGCTTCACGGCCGACTGAGCGCGGGGCCCGGGGCGGGTCAGCCGCCGCACGAGGGCGTGGTGCGGCCCAGCTGCTGCAGCATGCCGCACGCGTAGGTGCGCTGCAGCTTCCACTGGCCGTCGTCGAACACGAATGTAACGTCGGCGCTCTGGTTCTGGCCGTTGACCAGCGCAGAGACCGTAGCCTGCGCCTGGCCCGGAGTCTGCAGGTGCGGCGTGCCGATCTGCCAGGTGAAGGACGGGTTGTCCTTGCGCAGCTTCACCAGCTCGTCGAACATCGGCGAGTCGGCGGCAGTGGCGCCCTGTACGAGGGAGATCTTGTCCTTCGACGGGATCTTCGGATCGACCGCCTCGTTCAGCATCGCCTCGAGCTGTGCCGCCGTGGGCGCCTGGTTCGCCGAGTGCGACTCGGCGCCGGCCGCAGCGGCCGTCGAGCTGAGCTGCGGCGGGGGCGGCAGAGCGTCGCCGCTGCCGCAGCCCGCGAGGCCGAGAGCCGCCATCGCGGCGGCCGTGGCCACCAGGGTCTTGCCGAACTTCACGTGATGCATCCCTCTCGGTCCCACCCCATCGCCGCGGGGCCGCGCACCGGCCCGCCCGCGCGCGTCGGTCAACGTAGTCCACTATGCAGTAGGAATTCCACCTCCCGGTGCAGGCGCGGCGGACCGATGCGGAGTTGACGCCCACAATCGCAGCCTCCAAGCTGCAGGCATGACTGCGCGCGTGATCGTCCTCTCCACCGGCGGCACGATCGCCAGCCGCGCCGACGATTCGGGGGCCGCGGTGCCCACCGACACCGCGGCACGGCTGACCGCCGGTCTGACACCGGAAGGAATGCACGTCGAGGCGCGTGACCTGCTGAGCACCGACTCGTCGGCCCTGACCCTCGCGGACCTCGACACCATCCGTGCGGGCGTCGCCGAGGCGCTCGCGGACCCCGCGGTGACGGGCGTGGTGGTGACCCACGGCACCGACACGATGGAGGAGACCGCCCTGCTCGTGGACCTGGGGCACGCCGACCCGCGGCCCGTGGTGTTCACCGGGGCCCAGCACCGCGCCGACGATCCCCAGGCAGACGGGCCCGCGAACCTGGCGCACGCACTCGCGGTGGCCGCGGACCCCGCGATGCAGGGCCACGGGGTGCTGCTGGCGTTCGCCGGCACGGTGCAGACGGTGCGGGGCGTGACCAAGTCGTCGACCGATGCGCCGCAGCCGTTCTCGGGCGGCCTGCCCGTCCCGGGACCCACGCCGCAGCGGATGCTGGTGGCCAGCGGACCGGTCGCGGGGCTGCGGGTGGATGTGGTCGCGTCGTATCCCGGTGCCGACGGGACGCTGCTGCGGGCGGCCGTCGCGGCCGGCGCCGACGGTGTCGTGCTGCTCGCCACGGGCAACGGCAACACCACGGTGGAGCTCGCCGCCGCCGTGCGCGAGGCGATCGAGTCGGGGGTGACCGTGGTGGTGTGCTCGCGAGTGCCCACCGGCGCCGTCGACGCGCTGTACGGCGGGGGCGGCGGCGCGCTCGACCTGGTGGACGCCGGGGCGATCGTCTCCCGCCGGCTGCGCGCGGGTCAGGCCCGGGTCGCATTGCTCGCGCTGCTCGCAGCAGGTGTCGGCGAGCAGTGGATCGGCGCGTACTTCGGCGTCTGACCCACACGTCGGGCCCATGACCAACCCTCGGACGTACACCGATGCCGATCTGCACACCGCCCCATTGGGTCGCAACCCGGACACCGTCGTTGACCCGTCGGCTGAGGCGGTCGTAACGTCCGGACGGAGGCCCACCAGTCGATCGATCGGACAGGAACCATGAACCGTTTCGCAGCAGCGTGCGCCGTAGGCGCCGCCGTTCTCACCGTCGCAGCCTGTTCGTCGTCGACCACCCAGAGCGCCGGGCCGTCGTCGAGCGCGACGTCCACGAGCGCAGCGGGGGCCGCGATGGCCGGTGGCGCCCACACCGTCACCCTCGCCCCCATGCCCACCGGGACCGCAACACTCACATGGAACGCCGCGAACGAGACGGTGACCGCGGCGCTGAACATGTCGGGCTTCACCCCCGGTGGGGCGCACGCCATGCACATCCACCCGGGTACCTGCGCCGACCAGACCAAGCCACCGTCGGTCCCGTTCCCGGACATCACCGCCGACTCGTCGGGCGACGTGCACCAGACCGTCACGTCGACGACGAAGTCACCGGGCGGGATCCCGGCATCGTCGTACCTGAACATCCACCTTGCACCGAGCGCGACGATGGGCGCCCCCGGATCGTTGGGGTTCACGCCGATCGCATGCGCCGACATCCCCGCGGGCACCGCGCACGGGCCGGTGACACTGAAGCTCACCGCGCCGCCCGACCACGGCCGCACCCCGGCCGGCACCGCGACGTGGTCGTACGACGCAGCGACGCACAAGCTGACCGTGGACGTGCGGGCCACGGGGCTGCCGGCGAACACCAGCCACGCCGTGCACTTCCACGACGGGTCGTGCGTCAAGCAGGGCGCCGTCGCCTACGGTCTGCCGGACCTGAAGACCGACGGATCCGGCGGCGGTTCCGAGCACGCCACCATCACCGTCTCCGGGCCGCCGCCCGCGCACGGCTGGTACGTGAACCTGCACTTCGGGCCGATGGCCAAGATCCTCGCGGGTGGCAACCCGACGATGGAGTTCGCGCCCGTGCTGTGCGGGGACGTCGTCGGGTAGCGACCCGACGACCTTTGTTCCCGAACTGTGGTCCGTGAGGCACGGATTCTCGCAGTTCGGGGACGAAGGTGGCGGCACCCTGTGATGGAATCCGTCTGAGGATAATTTCCCACTGTCGGGCGCGAGTGCTCTGAACAGCAGATATCGGGATAGAAATGGGGAGCCGCGGGCGCCGTCGTGGTCTCTGCGGACGCATTCGAAAGCCGCTACGTTGCCAGCCGCGGACCACGCCAATACGATCTCTCCGTACGACACGTAGCGGCCTGACCAGCGAACATGTGACGTGAATGCCGATCGGTCGTGCTGGCGGTCGTGCGCTCGGTCGTATTTCTTCGAGAACGACTCCGCCGAATTTCCCGAACTGCGATTCCGTGAGTCGTGAGGTCGCACGACGCCGCCTGAGGAGGCCGTTTCCGATGTCCGTGAGCAGATCCGCATCCACTCGCTGGGCCGCGGCGTGTGCCGGTGTCTGAACAGCAGCGCGGTCCGTCGGCGCTCTCGGTGCGGGGCCTGCGCAAGACGTACGCGGACGGCTTCACCGCCGTCGACGACCTCGACTTGGAGATCCCGGACGGAGCGTTCTTCGGGCTACTCGGGCCCAACGGCGCCGGCAAGACCACGCTGATCGGTTCGGTGTGCAACATCGTGCGGCCGACGGCGGGCACGCTGACCGTGTTCGGCCACGACCACCGCACGCGCGAAGCACGGTCGCTGATCGGGCTGGCCGAGCAGGAGATCAACGTCGACCGCTTCCTGTCGATCCGGCAGATGCTGATATACCACGCCGGTTACCACGGGATCGGCAGGCGCACGGCGAGGCGGCGGGCAGACGAGTTGCTGGGACTGCTCCGACTCGACCGGAAGGCGGACTCCCGCGCGTATGAGCTCTCCGGCGGCATGCAGCGGCGCCTCATCCTGGCGCGCGCGCTGATGCACCGCCCGCGGCTGCTGATCCTGGACGAGCCGACCGCGGGCGTGGACGTGGAGCTACGGGCCGAGATCTGGCGGCTGGTCAAGAGGCTCAACGCCGCCGGCACGACCATCCTGCTGACCACCCACTACCTGGAGGAGGCCGAGACATTGTGCGACCAGATCGCGCTGCTGCGCGCCGGGCGGATCGTGGATCGGGGCTCCTCGAACGCACTGCGGGAGCGTTACGGAGTACGCGATATATCCGAGGTGTACAGCCGGGTGCTCAGCGTGGAAGTCGACTCGTGACCGACACGCTGACGCCCCGATCCGCGGAGGACGCCTTCGCGCCCGAACGCCCGGCGTTCCTGTGGCTGCTCGAGCGCGAGGTGCTCCGGTTCGCCATCATCTGGCGGTACTCGATCATCGGGCCCGTGCTGTCGACGGTGCTGTTCGTCGTAGTGTTCGGCACCGCGCTGGGGCATCGCGTCGCGGCGATCGACGGGGTCTCGTACGGACAGTTCATCGTTCCGGGCCTGTTCGTGCAGGCCATCGTGAATGTCGGCTTCTTCAACGGCACCACCAGCCTGTTCGAGGCACGCCGCGACCGGTACATCCACGACGTGTTCGCCAGTCCCCTGCGCTGGTGGGAGATCGATCTCGCCTTGGTCGGCGGCGGCGTCGCCCGTGGCACCACGGTCGGCGCCGGGGTCCTGGCGATCGCGATGCCGCTCACCGGCTGGCACCGTGTCGCGCATCCGCTGTACCTGGTCGCGGGCACCGCCGGGGTACTCCTGCTGGCTGCGCAGGTCGGCGTGATCGCGGGCGGCCTCGCCACGTCGCTCGACCACGTGTACTCGATGGAGTCGATAGTCCTGCTGCCCCTGGGATTCCTGGGCGGCGTCTTCTACTCGGTCGACGACCTGCCGAGGATCTGGGCCCTGGCCAGCCGCTTCGACCCGGTGTTCTGGTTGGTCCAGGTGGAACGGATCGGGTTTCTCGGGCACGGGGACGTGCAGGCCGGGTGGGCGCTCGGCGTGGTGTGGGGACTGGTCGTCGTGCTGTCGGCGTGGTCGTCGTTCATCTTCGCCACCGGGGGGCTCAAGGCGTGACCGACTCCTGGGCTGGGGGTGGGAAACGACCTGAGGCACTATGTCGGGGTGAGCACCAGCTTCGCGCGCACACCGCTCGCTTCGCCCACGCGGTGCGCCTCCGCGACGGCGGCGAGCGGGAACGTCCGGACGGCGGGGAGCACGAAGCGCCCCGACTCGACCAGCGGGCCGATGTCGGCGAGGGCGTACAACGCGCGGCCGGTGTCGCCGCGGCTGAACCGCACACCGAGCTGCTGGGCGCCCGCGAAGTCCGCGATCGTCACGACGCGCTCGGCGGCGCCGGTGAGCGCGATCAGCTCGGGCAGGACCCCGCTCCCGGCCACGTCGAGGGCCGCGTCGACACCGTCGGGCACGAGCGCGCGAACCCGCGCGACCAGCCCGTCGCCGTATTCGACGGGCTCGGCACCGATCAAGCGGAGGTGGCCCTGGCTTGCCGGACCGCCGGTGCCGATCACGCGGGCACCACGCGCCACCGCGAGCTGCACCGCAGCGCCGCCGACACTGCCGGAGGCGCCGCTGACCAGCAGCGTCAGGCCCGTGACTCCGCGTCGATCGACACCGAGCTGGTCCAGTGCGCGTGCGGCGGTCTCGACCGCCGCCGGCAGCGTGGCGGCCGCCGCGAAATCGAGCGCCGCCGGGATCGCGACACAGTGCGACAGCACCGCGAGTTCCGCCTGCGCCGCACCGTCGGTACAGAAGCCGAACACCCGATCGCCGACGGCCACGACGGACACACCCGCGCCCACCTCGTCGACGACGCCCGCGGCCTCATAGCCGAGCGTCTGCGGGAGCTGCCGGTCCATCAGACCTCGGCGCTTCTTCCAGTCGCTCGCGTTGACCCCGGCCGCGTGCACAGCGATCCGGACGTGACCGGGCCCCGGGTGCGGGTCGGGGAGGTCGACGAGTTCGAGGACCTCCGGTCCGCCGAACCGGCTGAACCGGACCGCCCTCACCTGATCACCCCGTTCACATCGGGCTCCTGCGCGCCTGCTTGCGGGCGTACATCACGCGGTCGGCGCGGACGAGCGCCGTATCGAGTTCTTCGACCGTCGGGTCGAAGACGGTGACGCCCACGGAGACCCGGGGGACGATCGGCTCGGGCGGGCCCGCCGTCACCGTCAGCGGCCGGGCGACGTGCTCGTGCACGATGCGCGCCAGCGCGGGTGGGTCCGGGCACTCGTCGCTCGCGGGGGCGCAGACGACGAACTCGTCCCCCGACCAGCGCGCGGCCAACGCGCCGGGTACCGGTGTCGCCCCCACCGCCCGACCCACCGCGACCAGGATCTCGTCGCCCGCTGCGTGTCCGTAGCTGTCGTTGAAGTTCTTGAGGCCGTCGACGTCCGCCATCGCGAGGAACGTGGGCCGATAGGGGTAGGTGGCACGGGCCAACTCGCGCAGCCCGCGCCGGTTGAGCAGGCCGGTGAGGTGATCGTGCCGGACGTCGTGCTCGAGCGCGCCGATCGGCCCCCACTCCTCGATGATCGTCAGGACCAGTGGAACGCCCCTGCGACGGACCACCGACTTGCGAACGCGCGCGCGGATGGCCGACCCGTCCTTGCGGAGCAGCCGCCGGTGCACGACGCCACCGTCGGACAGCCCGTCGAACATCTCCTCCGCCTGCGCATCGCGGACGGCGAGGTCGTCGGGGTGGATGACACGCTTGGAGTCGAGCGTGAGGGCCTCGTCGAGCGTGTAGCCGAGCAGCTCGGCGAAGGCTCGGTTGGCCTGGACCACAGTGCCGTCGTCGCCGTGGATCACCATCGCGAGATCCGATGCGGCGAGCAGCGCCCAATAGGCGTCGCCGTCGAGCGGCGGGGCGCCGTCCGCAGGCTCGGGGTGCACGCGCCCTCCTCGACTCATCACTTCATCGCCCAACGTATGGTTCACCATCTAATACTACTGGGTCGATATCGTAACGTTTCACACCTAGTTGTTCATTCTAGCCACTGCGACATCGGGCGCTGACCGAAATGACGGATACATGCTTCAGTTCTCTGAGAGGTCCGGCCAGTCGAGCGAATCGATCGGATCCGCGGGCTGCAGCGCCGGATCGTCGCCCTGGAACGACCGCATCTTACCCGGGCCGCTGGTGCGCGTCTCGAACCGCACCGACAGCACGCCGTGGCCCGCACCCTGGACCCAGCCGTGTCCGAACTCGGGGTGCCGCAGATCCATCCCGGTGCGCCACGTCGGGCCCGTCGTGTCCGGCCTCGGCGAGTCGTCGGGCTCCGCGGACTGCTCCTGCTCCCCGGGCGGCGGGGCGAGGTCACCGTCGAGCTCCGGGAACAGGGAGAACTGCACCGTTGTGGACAGGCCCGAGAAGCCCACACCGACCAACCGGATCGCCCCCACCTCGACCGGGTCGAGGGCGAGCCGCTGCGCGGTCGCGAGCAGGAGGGCTCCGTCGCTGGTGGCGTACGGCAGCGTCGCCGAGCGGGTGAGGATCGACATGTCGGAGCGCTTGAGCTTGAGGACCACGGTGCGTGCCCCGCGACCGTCGCGCTCGAGCCGGCGGACGGCGCCCGCGCAGCTGCGCTCGATCTCGCGGCGCAGCGCCGCGAGGGTGGTCACGTCGTTCTCGAGCGTGTGCTCGGCGCTGATCTGCTTGGCCTCGGCGCGCGGGTTGACGGGGCGGTCGTCGACCCCGCGGGCCAGCTGGTGCAGTGCCGGCCCGAGGGTGGCGCCCAGCACCGATACGACCTCGACGTCGGACATCGCCGCGAGCTGGCCGATGGTGTCGATGCCGAGCCGCGCGAGCCGATCTCCGGCCACCGGGCCGATGCCCCACAGCTTGCGCACCGGCAGGTGCGAGAGCAGGGCCTCCTGCTCGTCGGCGGCGATCACCAGCACACCGTCGGGCTTGGCCAGGCCGGAGGCGATCTTGGCGGTCTGCTTCCCGGCGCCGGCGCCGACCGAGGCGACGAGGCCGGTCGCGGCCAGGATCCGGGCCCGCAGCTCCTCGGCGAAGGCGACGACGTCGTCTTTGCCGGCGCCGGCCAATTCCGCGGGCTCGCCGAACGCCTCGTCGAACGAGAGCGTCTCGACCACGGGGACGAGCTCGCGCACCGCCCCGAACACGCGGCGGCTGGCCGCGGAGTACACGGCGCCGCGCGGCGGCAACACCACCGCGCCTGAGCCCACGAGCCGACGGGCCTGGTGCATCGGCATCGCCGAGCGCGCGCCGAACACCCGCGCCTCGTAGCTCGCGCCGGCGACGACGCCGCGGCCGCCCAGGCCCCCGACGAGGACGGGGCGACCCCGCAGCGTGGGACGCGTGAGCTGCTCGACGGACGCGAAGAACGCGTCCATGTCGAAGTGCAGCACCCAGCGCGCGGCCACGGTGGGTCAGGCGACGGTCAGGCGCGCCGTGACACCATCGCCGACATCGACACCGTCTGCACCGGCGTCCGGCGCATCGACGATGTCGAGCGAGGTGGCCAGCACCTCGCCCGCGATCAGGTCGCGGTGCCGCAGCGCCCACTCACGCCGCCCGGCCGGGACCGCCAGGGTGAGCGAGATGCGGTCGGACACGTCCAGCCCGGCGGCGCGGCGCGCCTCCTGCAGCTCACGGACGCGGTCCTTCGCCCAGCCCTCGGCCTCGAGCTCCTCGGTCACAGTCAGGTCGAGGACCACCAGGCCCGCACCGTCGGGCAGCTCGGCGGTCGAGTCCGGCGACGTCGCGACCAGCTTGCGGGTGAACTCGCCGTCCTGCAGGGCGATACCCGCCTCGAGAGCGGAGCCTGCGGAGCGACCCGGCCACACGGTGACGACCCCGTCCTCCTCCGACCAGTCCCCGGCCTTGACGGCCTTGATGACCTTCTGCACGTCCCTGCCGAGCCGTGGTCCGGCGGCGCGGGCGTTGACAGCGAGCTCGATGCGGCCGTAGGCGTCCGCGTCGTCGGAGAGCACCACGTCCTTGACGTTGACCTCGTCGCGGATCAGCGCCGTGAACGGGGCGAGCCGGTCGGCACGCGGGCCCGCCACCGTGAGCGCCTGGAGCGGCAGCCGGACGCGCAGCTTGTTGGCCTTGCGCACCGACGACGCGACCGAACACACCTCGCGGACATCGTCCATGGCGGCGACCAGCTCCGGGTCCCCGGGCAGTTCGCCCGCGCCGGGCCAATCCGTCAGGTGCACCGACTCGCCGCCCGTGAGGCCGCGCCAGATCGCCTCGGTGGCCATCGGCAGCAGCGGCGCCGCGATCCGGCAGACCGTCTCGAGCACCGTGTAGAGGGTGTCGAAGGCCGCCTGGTTGTCGGAGCCGCCGGTCCAGAACCGCGAGCGCGAGCGCCGCACGTACCAGTTGGTCAACGCGTCGGTGAAGGTCCGCAGCTCGTCGCACGCGTCGGCGATGTCGGTGCGGTCCAGCGCCTCGGTGATCGCGTCGCGGGTCTGCGCCAGCTTGGCGAGGATGTACCGGTCGAGCACGTCGGTCGAGTCGGTGCGCCAGGTGGCCGGCTGCTCCGCGTACAGCGCGAAGAAGCTGTAGGCGTTCCACAGCGGCAGCAGCGCCTGCCGCACGCCCTCACGGATGCCCTGCTCGGTGACGACGAGGTTGCCGCCGCGCAGGATGGGGCTGGCCATGAGGAACCAGCGCATCGCGTCGGAGCCGTCCCGGTTGAACACCTCGTTGACGTCCGGATAGTTGCGCTTGCTCTTGGACATCTTCGCGCCGTCGTTGCCGAGGACGATGCCGTGCGCCGCGCAGGTACGGAACGACGGGCGATCGAACAGCGCCGTCGCCAGGACGTGCAGGTTGTAGAACCAGCCGCGGGTCTGCCCGTTGTACTCGACGATGAAGTCGCCCGGGTAGTGGGTCTCGAACCAGTCCCGGTTCTCGAACGGGTAGTGCACCTGCGCGAACGGCATCGAGCCCGACTCGAACCAGCAGTCCAGCACCTCGGGGACGCGGCGCATCGTGGAGCGCCCCGTCGGGTCGTCCGGGTTGGGGCGCGTCAGCTCATCGATGTGCGGCCGGTGCAGGTTGGTCGGGCGCACGCCGAAGTCGCGCTCGAGCTCGTCGAGCGAGCCGTAGACGTCGATGCGCGGGTGCTCCGGGTCGTCGGACATCCACACGGGGATCGGCGCGCCCCAATAGCGGTTGCGGCTGATGTTCCAGTCCTTGGCGCCCTCGAGCCACTTACCGAACTGGCCGTCCTTGATGTGCTCCGGCGTCCAGGTGATCTGCTGGTTGAGCTCGACCATCCGGTCCCGGAACTTCGTGACCTCGACGAACCACGACGGCACCGCCATGTAGATCAGCGGCTGGCCGGAGCGCCAGCTGTGCGGATAGCTGTGCTCGATCGTCTCGTGCCGCAGCAGTCGCCCCGCGGCCTTGAGGTCCTTGATGATGACGGGGTTCGCATCGAACACCTGCAGGCCCGCGTAGGGCGGCACCAGCGAGGTGAAGCGCCCGCCCGGATCGAGCGGCTGCACCACCTCGATGCCGTACGTGCCCGTGGCGAGGTCCATGTCCTCCTCACCGAACGCGGGCGCGAGGTGCACGATGCCGGTACCGGAATCGGTGGTCACGTAGTCCGCGAGCAGCGTCACGAACGCCTTGGGATGGTCGGCGAAGAAGTCGAACGGCGGGGTGTACGCGGCGGATTCGAGGTCTGCGCCCCGGTAGGTCCCCTTGACCTGCGGCTGCTCGCCCAGCTCGCGGACATACTGGCCGAGGCGGCCCTGGGCCAGCAGGAACTCCTGGCCGGCGAACGGGGTGCCCTCGGCGGCCACCACGTGCACGTAGTCGAGGTCGGGGTGCACGGCGATCGCCAGGTTCGACGGGAGCGTCCACGGGGTCGTGGTCCAGATCAGGGCCTGCACACCGTCGAGCGCGGCGAGCCTGGTGCCTTTCGTGCGCAGCGGCATCCCGACGGTGACCGCCGGGTCCTGGCGCATCTTGTAGGCGTCGTCGAGCTTGGACTCCTGGTTGGACAACGGCGTCTGCTCGTACCAGGAGTACGGCAGCACGCGGTAGCCCTGGTAGATCAGGCCCTTGTCGTACAGGGTCTTGAACGCCCACATCACCGACTCCATGAAGTCGATGTCGAGCGTCTTGTAGTCGCCCACGAAGTCGACCCACCGCGCCTGCCGCGTCACGTAGTCGCGCCACTGGTCGGCGTACCGCAACACCGAGGTGCGGCAGTAGTCGTTGAACTTCTCGACGCCCATGGTCTCGATCTCGGACTTGTCCTTGATCCCCAGCTGGCGCTCGGCCTCGAGCTCCGCGGGCAGGCCATGGGTGTCCCAGCCGAACCGGCGGTCGACCTTGTAGCCGCGCATCGTGCGGTAGCGCGGGACCAGGTCCTTGACGTAGCCGGTGAGCAGGTGGCCGTAGTGCGGCAGGCCGTTGGCGAACGGCGGGCCGTCGTAGAAGACGTACTCGGGCGCGTCCGCGCGACCCTCGATGGACTTGCGGAAGGTGTCGCCGGACGCCCAGTACGCGAGTACGCGCTCCTCCAGGTCGGGGAACGACGGTGTCGCGGCCCCTCCCCCGCCGGTCATGTCGGTCAGGGGGTAGGGGCGTTCGGTCTCACCCACGGCGGGTCTCCTCGTGGCTCATCGTGCCTGCTTCGTGCCTCGGTCGTGCCGGCACGGGGACGATGGCCCGACATGCGCCGGGTACCGCGGTACCACCCCGCTTGCCGCCCCGTTGCAGGAGTGGCCGCTTCGTTCGGGCTGTGACGGGCCCGTACCCGTCCGGTTCTACTGGGGCACGCAGTGGGCCCGTTCTTCCGGATGCTCCCCGGTGATGGCCGGATCGTCGCGGGTTCCAGTGTAAGGGACGAGAGCGAGAGTTCTGTTCCGCGCCGGCCTGATCCTCGCGGTCGTGCTGGGGAGCGAGCGAGCCGCGGCGGCGGACCGGGGCGCGAGCGGCGGTGCAGGGGGCGGAGACGACGGGCGGGTGGCGCGCACGTGCACAGGTCACCCCGCCCCGATCACGGGGCAGGTGTCATCTGAGATCGACAGAATTTCTTCGATCGCGGGTCAACGACCTGCGGTTTCGCGCCGCGCCCTAGAAAAATCATGTCGATCTCGGCGTCAATCGAAGTTCGGGCGCGGGAACTGCCGGGTGCGGTCGTCATTGCCGATCGGCTGAGCGGATTCCCCGGAGCGCGCCGCCTCGGGTTCGGCCTCATCGCCGCCATCGTTCGCATCGTCGTCGGCCGCGCTGTCGTGCCAGGACGGCCCATCCTCGATCCTCGCGATCAGGTCGGTCTTGTCGGGGTCGTACCCGGCATGTCGGAACGCCGCCCGCTCGGCCGCGTCGTCGGTGTCAGCCGGGGACTCGTGTGTCCAGTCGACCGGCGCCGAGTGCCGCAGGCCCAGCGCGAGCTGTTGCGTCGGCGGGGCGTCGCCCTCGTGGTGACCGAACTCCTCGTGCCCGATCGTCCCGGCCACGCCGTCCACGGTCCGGTCGACACCACTGTCCGCGGGATCCGCCGACTCCGCGGTTCCGGTCTCGACCGGCTCCGGCTCGGAGTCCGTGTCGGGCGCGCGGTGCCCGGCACGCTTGGCCGCTCCGGTGGTCGCGGCACCGACAGCCGTCGCAGCACCCGCACCAGCGGCGAGGTCGGCCACCGTCCGCTGCTTTCCACGCGCGGGGCGCTCCGCATCGCCCGCGTCCGGGGCACCGTCGCGTTCCGCCCTCCGATAGGTGAGAACGTCACCGAGCAGCAGGAGGACACCGACGGCGCAGACCGCCACGCAAGCCACCGCCAGCCACATGTTGGCCGTGATCAGTGCCGCGATGAGCAGGACGAACCCGACCACCGTCGCGCCGAGCGCGGCTATCAGCATGCGATTCCCCTCGACGGGTACCCCGACCTACTTGTTGAACGACGGACCGTTGATCCCGCCGTTGCCGGGGTCGTTGAAGTTCTGGCCGTTGCCGTGGTCGACAGGCGCCGCGCTACGCAACGAGGACAGCTCTTCGAGCTGACCCTCGAGGTAGGTCTTGAGGCGGGTACGGTATTCGCGCTCGTAGGTCTTGAGCTGCTCGATCCGACCCTCCAGCACCGTGCGCTGCTGGTTGATGGTGCCCATGATCTCGGTGTGCTTGCGCTCGGCGTCCGCCTGCAGGGCGTCGGCCTTCTCCTGCGCGCCGCGCAGCTGGTTCTCCGAGCGCGACTGGGCGTCGGCGAGCATCGCATCGGAGCGTTGGCGCGCGTCGGCGAGCATCGCCTCCGACTTCTGCCGCGCGTCGGCGACCATCGCCTCCGACTTCTGCCGCGCGTCGTTGACCAGCGCCTCGGCCTCGGCCCGCGACGTGCTCGTGAGTCGGTCGGCGGTGTCCTGCGCGAGCGACAGCACGCGCGCGGCACGCAGCTGGTGTTCCTCGAGGTCCGGGCCCGACTTGGCGGGAGCGGGCTCGGGAGCCGCGGTGGGCGTCACCGCCGCGAGCGGCGCGGCCGGGGCCGCGGGCTGCGCGAACGCCACGGTGCTGGTAGTCGACGGTTCGGCGGCGGCTCCGTGGCTGGCGCGGGCCTCGGCGAGCTCGCGCTCCAGCTCGGCGTTGCGCTGCTTGAGGTCTGAGTTCTCCTCGACGAGCCGCGCGAGCTCCGTCTCGACCAGATCGAGGAACTGGTCTACTTCGTCCTCGTTGTAGCCTCGCTTGCCGATGGGCGGCTTGCTGAACGCCACATTGTGAACATCAGCGGGTGTCAGCGTCATGTCTCTATCCCCTCAGGTCGGCGGTCGATGCGTTGCGCTGCTCGTCAGTCAGTCCGGTACTCACTGTAACTAGAGCACATCCTGTCACACTAGACCCGCTCGTTCTGCATCCCAGGTCGAGATTCGCACCTGAATGTCCGAATCAGGTGACTGAATGCCTGGCATCTCAGTATGGCAGAACGCTCTGCAGCACACCGATGACGATGAACACGATCAACATCGACAGGTCCAGCCGCACCGGTCCGAGCCGGACGGGCGGAATGAGCCGTCGCAGCAGCTTGAGTGGCGGATCCGTCACCGTGAACACCGCCTCCAGGAGCACCACGCCGAGGCCTTTCGGATTCCAGTCTCGAGCGAGGGACTTCACCACCTCGAAGACCAGACGCACGATGAGCAGAAGGAAGTAGATATACAGCAGAGTGTGGACCGTCAGCCAGAAGCCATGCACGGGTTCCACTCTGCCTGATCGACCCCGGAGACGCCGCGAGCCCCCACACCTGCGACGGTGTGAGGGCTCGTGCTAGCACGGTGGGCCGGGCGGGAACTACTGGCTGTAGAAGCCGGTCTCGACGATCCTGGCCCGCTCCTCGGCAGTCACGTCGATGTCGGCGGTCGACAGCATGAAGACCTTCTTCGCGATGCGGTCGAATGACCCGTGCAGCGCGAACGCCAGGCCGGCGGCGAAGTCGACCAGACGCTTGGCATCGGCGTTGTCCATGCCGGTCAGGTCCATGATCACCGGCGCGCCCTCGCGGTACTTCTCCCCGATCGTGCGGGCGTCCTCGTACGACTCGGGCTGCAGCGACACGATCCGCGACAGGGCGCTGTTCTCCGCCACGACCTCGGTGCGGGGATCCACGGCGAGGGCGCCGCGGGTCGACAGCGCCGGGCGGTGCGTGTCGGCGCGCAGCGGCTCGAGCCGGGCCGGACGCGGCACCGGCGCGGGCTCGCGGTAGCGCTCGTCATAGCCGTATCCGGGCTCGCGGGCGTACTCGCCCTCTCGGGCGTAGTCCTCGTACGCCTCGTCACGACGCCCCTCGTACGGGTACGGGCGGTCGGCGCGGTAGCCGCTGCGGTACTCACCCTCGTACGAGTCGTACTCGTCATCGAGGGTGCGACGCCGGGATGCGTGCGCCCGCGGCTCGGGCGTCTTCACATCCAGGTACTGGTCGTCGTACTCCTCCAGCGGCACCATGCCGAAGTACTGCTTCACCTTGTGCAGAGTGCTCATTCGCTAGTGCCCTTCCCTCGGCCCGCCGCGTCGTCCGTTGTGACTGCTGTGACTGACGTTATGGCTGAGAGATTACGGGGCGGGTCCCGAGAATCGCGGTTCCGACACGCACGCACGTCGATCCGAATTCGATCGCGGCCTCCAGGTCGCCCGACATCCCCGCCGAGAACACCGTCGCCCCCGGATGCCGCTGCCGCACATCCGCCCACACCGCGGCCAGCCTCTCGAACGCCGCGGCCGGCTCCCAGTCCCGCGGCGGGACGCCCATGACGCCGCGCAGCTCCAATCCGTCCGAGTCCTCCACCTGATCGGCCAGCGCCGGCAGGTCCGGCACCGTCACTCCCCCGCGCGCGGGGTCACCGTCGAGACTGACCTGCAGTAGAACGGCGAGCGGAGTCGAGCGCACGCCCGCGTCGCGGCCCGCGGTGACGGCGCCGTCGAGCGCGGTGGCGAGGCGCGCGCTGTCGAGCGAGTGCACCAGCGAAGCCCAGCGCGCGACCGAGCGGGCCTTGTTCCGCTGGATGTGGCCGAGCATGTGCCAGCGCAGTTCCGCGAGTTCGGCAGCCTTCCGGATCTCCCCCAGCTCGGCCGCCTTGCCGGCGGCCTCCTGCTCGCGATTCTCGCCGAAGTCGGTACAGCCGAGCTCGGCGAGCAGCGCGATGTCGGATGCCGGGAAGAACTTGGTGACCGGAAGCAGCGACACCTCCCCCG
This sequence comes from Tsukamurella soli, assembly GCF_039541155.1. Classification (NCBI taxonomy): domain Bacteria; kingdom Bacillati; phylum Actinomycetota; class Actinomycetes; order Mycobacteriales; family Tsukamurellaceae; genus Tsukamurella; species Tsukamurella soli. The sequence goes on along the minus strand of NZ_BAABFR010000071.1, from coordinate 6,060 downwards.
GCTCGCGACCGGCGGTCCGGCACGCCGCATCGATGCGAGCACGGGTCATCGCGAGGCCGTCGGCCAGCCGGGCACGACGGTCGGCGAGGCTCACCGGCGCTCCTGCGGAGTCGGGTCCATCCAGATGACGGACGCGAGCCGACCCGTCGGGGCGCCGCGCCGGTGCGAGAACAGAGCGGGATCGGAGATGGTGCAGCGCGGGTCCTCGGCGACCGCGGGGCAGCCGGCCTCGATCAGCTGGCGGCGGATACCCGCGCGCAGGTCGAGACCGGCGGTGCCCTTGTCGGTGCGGCACCGGCTGCCGGGCAGATGCGCCTCGACATCCGCGGCCATGTGCGCGGGGACCTCGTACTTGGCGCCGCTGGCGGCGGGGCCGAGGAACGCCCCGATCCGCTCGGGGCGGGCGCCCAGCTCGACCATCGCCTCCAGAGTGCGGGGCACGATCCCGATGCGGGCGCCGACGCGGCCGGCATGCACAGCGGCGATCACGCCGGCCTCGTCGTCGGACAGCAGTACGGGAACGCAGTCGGCCGTCAGCACGGCGAGCGCGAGGCCGGGCGTAGCGGTGACGAGCGCGTCGGTCGCCTCGACGTTGCCGTCCTGCGGGCCGGTGACGACGGTGACGGTGCGGCTGTGGATCTGCTCCATCCACACGAGATGCCCCGCGTCGACGCCGATCGTGGCTTCGAGACGCGCCCGGTTGGCGGCCACGGCACGCGGGTCGTCGCCTACGTGGTCGCCCAGGTTGAATGAGTCGTACGCCCCGCTGGACACGCCGCCGGCCCGGGTAGTGACCACGCGTCGGACACGAAAGTCGTTGGTGGACAAGTGATCAGATCCAGTCTGTACAGAAGCGGGCACGCCCCCAGTATAGGGGCGTGCCCGCGGTGGTCTGTGCGGTCGGCGGCGCCGTCTCGAAGGTCAGCGACGCTGCATGAAAGTGGGCACGTCGACATCGTCGTCGTCGATGTACCGCGGCCGCGGCGCCGGCTGGTTGGCGAACGGGTCGAGCTGCGAGGGGCGACCGGCGAAGACGGTGCTCGCCGGCCGGGGCGGCGCGGGACGCTCGTCGCCCGTGGCGTGGTGCTGCCCGCCGGTGGTCGCAGCCGGGCGCGTGGTCGTCCGCTTGGCGGCGGTGCCGTCGAAGCCCGCGGCGATGACGGTGATGCGCACCTCGTCGCCGAGGTTGTCGTCGATCACGGTTCCGAAGATGATGTTCGCATCCTCATGGGCGGCGTCGGCGACCAGCGTGGCGGCCTCGTTGATCTCGAACAGGCCGAGGTCGCTGCCGCCGGCCACCGACATGAGCACGCCGTGCGCGCCCTCCATCGAGGTCTCCAGCAGCGGCGAGTTGATCGCCGCCTCGGCCGCCTTCATGGCCCGACCCTCGCCGCGCGACGAGCCGATGCCCATGAGGGCGCTGCCCGCGCCGGACATGACGCCCTTGACGTCGGCGAAGTCGACGTTGATGAGGCCGGGCGTGGTGATCAGGTCGGTGATGCCCTGGACACCGTTGAGCAGCACGTCGTCGGCGCTCTTGAACGCGTCCATGAGGTTGACGTTGGCGTCCCCGAGCTGCAGCAGTCGGTCGTTGGGGATCACGATCAGGGTGTCGCACGACTCGCGCAGGGCGGAGATGCCGTCCTCGGCCTGGCGGCCGCGGCGCTTGCCCTCGAAGCTGAACGGCCGGGTCACGACGCCCACGGTGAGGGCGCCGAGCTTGCGTGCGATGGTCGCGACGACGGGGGCGCCGCCCGTGCCGGTGCCGCCGCCCTCGCCCGCGGTGACGAAGACCATGTCGGCGCCCTTGAGGAGCTCCTCGATCTCGTCCTTCGCGTCCTCGGCGGCCTTGCGGCCCACCTCCGGGTCGGCGCCGGCGCCGAGACCGCGGGTGGAGTCGCGGCCCACGTCGAGCTTCACGTCCGCGTCGCTCATGATGAGGGCCTGGGCGTCGGTGTTGATGGCGATGAACTCCACACCCTTGAGGCCCTGCTCGATCATCCGGTTCACGGCGTTCACGCCGCCACCGCCGATGCCGACGACCTTGATTACGGCGAGGTAGTTGTGCGGGGGCGTCATAGCGCTGTCGCCTTCCTTGGTGTCTTTCGCGGGTATGTCTCTAGCGGGACAAACCCTAAACCTCAACGAAAGGCTTAGAATTATGTCAAGTAACCGCCTGCGGACCAAGGTAGAGGTCGGCACGGCGCCTACCGGTTAGGCGCGCCGCGTGTCGGCGAAATCGGGGATCCCAGCCGGGCTGACGGCGACACCGACGCGGGCGCGCGGGCGACTCCGAGCCCACAGCGGCGAGGGGGGGAGGCCGGCGAGCGCGTACCCGACTACGCCGGGCCGCACCGACCGCGCGGGCGGCTACCTGACCGTCGGGATCTGCGGGTTGACCACGTTGAACAGGTGGCCCGGGCGGGTGAGGATCATGCGCAGCGCGATGGCCTTCGCGGCGGGCTGACTGTCGTCGCCCCACATCACGACGCGCTTGTCGTGCAACACGATCCGCACGGCGGCGGGCGAGTCTGCGCCGATCTCGACGATCTGGCCGCGGAGGTCGTCGGGCAGCGACATCAGCACGTCCATGGCCGCGCGGGTGTCGGCGTCGGCGGCCGACGGTGACGACGTGGTGAGCTTCGGCGTGAACGCCGGCGGCTTCGGCACCTGCAGGAACGGGTCGCCCTCGGTGTCCACGAGCACCGGCCGGCCGCGGTAGATCGCGTAGGCGACGGCCTCACGCTCGGTGACGTGCACGATCACCGTCGACGGGTACTGCACGGTCACCGTCGCGCTGTCGATCCACGGGCTCACGGCGGTCACCTTGGCCCCGGCCGCGTCCCGCTCCGACTGCTGCAGCTGCATGAGCGGGCGCCCCTTGAGGAAGCCCACGGCGGCGGTGACCCGGTCCAACGGCGCGTTCGTCGCGCCCGTCACGCTGACCGACCGCACCGAGAGCAGTGGCGAGAAGTACAGGACCGCGACCAGGCCCACGAGGCACCCGATCACCCCGAGGACGAGCAGCAGCGGGAGCAGCCCCGGGATGCGCCTGCGCGAGCCGGCTCTCCGGGGGCGGACCTCATCGCCGTCCGCCCAGTCACCGTCGGCCCCGTCCGAAGGGCTCAACGGCCCGCCTCCTCGAGCGCGGTGAGGATCGCCGGACCGACCAGCGTCACGTCGCCGGCCCCCATGGTGACGACGATGTCGCCCGGTCGGGCGAGTTCGGCGACGGCGTGCGCCACCTGGGACAGGTTGGGCACGTATCGCACCGGGGCGGTGACGGCGTCGGCGACGAGGCGGCCCGTCACCCCCGGTACCGGTTGCTCGCGGGCGCCGTACACGTCCAGGACCACCACCTCGTCGGCGAGCGACAACGCAACGCCGAACTCGGTGGCGAACTGCGCGGTACGCGAGTACAGGTGCGGCTGGAACACGACGATCACGCGGCACGGCCCGCCCTGCTTGGCTGCCATGTCCCGGGTCGCGGTGAGCACGGCGCGCACCTCGGTCGGGTGGTGGGCGTAGTCGTCGAACACCCGCACGGCGCCCGCGGTGCCGCGCAGCTGGAAGCGGCGGTGCACACCGCCGAAGCTCTCGACACCCTCGATCACCTTGGCGGTCGGGTAGCCGAGGCACACCGAGGCGATGGTGGCGCCGATGGCGTTGAGCGCCATGTGCTTGCCCGGGATGGACAGGATCAACGCGCGCTCGGACACCTGCCGGTGCTCGTCCGAGAACCGCACCTTCAGCAGGCCGCCCTCGGCCCGCGGCTTGTAGTCCAGCAGCGTCGCGATCATGGTGACGTCCGGCGCCAGGTCGGCGTGCAGGCCCTCGCCGTAGCCGAACACCGCCACGCCGCGCGCCCGCAGGTCGGCGTGCTTGCGCTGCGCCAACCGTGCTGCACCCTCGTCGTCCAGGCACAGCACCACGGCCCCGCCCGGCCGCACCCGATCCAGGAAGGCGTCGAACACCGCGACGTACCTCTCCTCGGACCCGAAGAAGTCCAGGTGGTCGGCCTCGACGTTGGTCACTACCGCGACGTCGGGCGCGTACTGCAGCAGCGAGCCGTCGGACTCGTCGGCCTCGGCGACGAACACGTCGCCGCTGCCGTGGAAGGCGTTGGTGCCCGACTCGTTGAGCTCCCCGCCGACGGCGAACGACGGATTCGCCCCGCAGTGCTGCAGGCCGACGACCGCCATCGACGTGGTGGACGTCTTGCCGTGGGTCCCGGACACCAGCAGCGTGCGGTAGCCGGCCATCAGGTCGGCCAGCACCTCGGGGCGCAGGATCACCGGGATGCCGCGTCGGCGGGCCTCCACCAGCTCGGGGTTGTCCTGCGGGATCGCGGCGTGTGTCGTGACGACGACGGTGGGTCCGCCCGGCAGCAGGTCGAGCGCCTCGGGGCTGTGGCCGATCGCGACCTGCGCACCGCGGGCCCGCAACGCCAGCACGCCACGGCTCTCCTTGGCGTCGGAACCCGACACCTGTCCGCCGCGCGCGAGCAGGATCCGCGCCACGCCGGACATGCCGGCGCCGCCGATGCCCACCATGTGGACGCGCTGCAGCCGCTCCGGCAGCGCGCCACCGCAAGACTCAGCGTCCGTCACCGCTGCCGTCCTCTCCGCCGATCGTCGGTCGCGCTCCAGTCCCGTCGCGCTCCAGTCCCCTGCGCGGCCAGTTCCAGCGCCGCGGCGGCGACGGTGCCGGCCGCGTCCCGGTGACCGCAACCGGCCGCCGCCGCGCCCATACGCGCAAGCCGGTCGCCGTCCTGCGCCAGCGGGACGACGGTGTCACGCACGTACGCGGGGGTGAAGTCACCGTCGGCCACCATGATGCCACCCCCGGCGTCGACGACCGGGGCCGCGTTGAGCGCCTGCTCGCCGTTGCCGTGCGCCAGCGGCACATACACCGCGGGTAGCCCCACGGAGGCGACCTCGGCCACCGTCATCGCCCCCGAGCGGCAGACGGCGAGATCGGCGGCCGCGTAGGCGAGGTCCATGCGAGTCAGGTACGGCACGGCGACGTAGCCCTGCGCCGGGCCGATGCCGCCGAGCTCGAGAGTGTTCTTGGGGCCGTACGCGTGCAGCACCCCCACTCCGGCGGCGACGAGATCCCCGGCGGCGCCGACGACACCGTCGTTGAGCCGGACCGCGCCCTGGCTGCCGCCGAAGACGAGCACGACCGGTCCGTCCGTCGGCAACCCGAAGTGGGCGCGTGCCTCGGCGCGCAACCCCGCCCGGTCGAGACCGGAGATCGTGGCGCGCACCGGCATGCCGACCACCTCGGCAACGACACCGGAGCCGGGAACCGCGGCGAACACCCGCGTCGCGAGCCTGGCACCGACCCGGTTGGCCAACCCGGCGCGGGCATTGGCCTCGTGGATCACGACGGGGATGCGCAGGCTCTTCGCGGCCAGGTACGCGGGCAGCGCGACGTACCCGCCGAAGCCGACCACCACGTCGGCATCCACCGAGCGCAGGATCCGCCGCGTGGCCCGCACCGCGCCCGCGACGCGCCCGGGCAGCCGCAGCAGGTCGCCCGAGGGCCTGCGGGGCAGCGGCACCGGCGGGATCAGCTCGAGCTGGTACCCGCGCGCGGGGACCAGCCGACCCTCGAGGCCCTTGGTGGTGCCGAGTGCCGTGACGCGGGTGCCGGGAGCGAGGGCGGAGACGGCGTCGGCGACGGCCATCGCGGGCTCGATGTGCCCTGCCGTGCCGCCGCCGGCCACGACCACGGATCGCGGCCGGGTGGTGCCGCTCGGGTCGCGTGTGGTGTGCCGCGTGGTCAGGGGTTCCTCCTCCGGTCGGGGTGGCGACGCGGGGCGTCGCCGACGCCACCGCGGCGCCAGGGCTGGGCCGCGGTCTCCGGGCCGCGGCTCTGGGTTCCTCGGGGCTGGGCGGCCCGGACCTGCGCGGATCGCGCCTGCGGACCGCGGGCCTGGCCGCCCGGCCGCGGGCGGTTCAGGGACGGGTCGCCGTACGGCGCACGGTCGTACGGCGAGGGCCCGACGAAGTCGGAGGCCAAGCGGTCTTAGGAAGACAACCACTAGTCCCAACT
>NZ_BAABFR010000070.1:0-26410 GCF_039541155.1 Tsukamurella soli | reverse complement strand
ATGCGCGTTTCCATCGCTGGTCGGCGGCATCGCCGGCCAGGGGCGGAGAGGGGGGATCAGGAGAAGTCGGTGCTGCGGCTGAGACGCTCCCACTCGTCCATCTCGTCGAGGAGCGTGGTACCCGCGAGCTCGCCGCCGTGCCGCGCGAGGACGACCTCCGCGCTGCGCACCAGGCGGTCGCAGCCGCGCAGCAGTGGCAGGCGCGAGTGCGCACGGACCACGCGGCGGCTCTGGACGCCGTCGAAGGGGCCGACGCCACGCACGCGGCTGCCACGGATACGCTCCACGAGGACGCCGCCGATGCCGGGTTACCGACGGCCCGGGCGGGTCTCGAGCTGATCCGGGACGGGATCGCCGACTACCGGCAGGCCGCTGCTGAGCTGGGTTCCACGCTCGGCGCCGAACGGGCCGCGTCCGTCCGGACCGACGACGAGCGGCGACAGGCCGAGGCAGCGTTGGCCCGGCACGCCGACCGGATCACGGAAGCCGAGAGCCGGCAACAGGAGTCGTACGGGGCGGCGACACGGTTCGAGACGCTGGAGGCGAGCGTCGGGGCGGACGTCGCGCAGCTGATGGCGGCCCTTTCACAGGTCGAGCAGGACAAGCGGTCGAACATCGAACGGCGGCGCGCAGCGGACGCCGAGCGGGAGTCCGCCACGCTGGCGCTCGGCGAGGCGACCGGCGAACGGACCCGACTGCAGGTCGAACGCGAGGAGGCCGGCCGGGACCGGGACGCCACCGTCGACGCCCTACGTCGGTTCGCCGAGACCGGGTTGCTCACGATCGCACTGCCCGAACTCGAGGTGCCCGAGACCACGCAGCCGTGGGCGGCGACACCCGCCGTACAGCTGGCGCGCACCGTGGAGGCCGAGCTCGCGGACGTGCCCGACGATGACCGGGCATGGAACTTGCTGCAGCGCAAGGTGACCGATGAGCACAAGCTGCTCGCGGACGTGCTCTCGCGGCAGGGCAACAACACTACGCTGCTCCCCCGCGACGACGGGATCGTCGTGGACGTCATGTTCCGGGGTCGGCCGAGCACCGTCGCGGAGGTGGCGCAGACCCTCGACACCGAGGTGACCGAACGCAGTCGCCTGCTGACCGAGCGGGAGCGCGAGATCCTCGAGAACCATCTCGTCAGCGAGGCCGCGAGCAGTCTGCAGGAGCTGATCCTGGATGCGGAAGCCCGTGTGACACAGATGAATGCCGAACTGTCCGGACGACCCACCAGTACCGGCATGCGCCTGCGGCTGAGCTGGGTGCCCAGCGAGGACGCGCCCGCCGGGGCGCGCCAGGCGATGCAGCAGCTGAGGCGCACCACGGACGCCTGGAACGAGGCCGACCGGGCGGCGGTCGGCGAGTTCCTGCAGCAGGAGATCGAGCGCGTGCGTACGGCCGACGTGGGGGGCACCTGGCTCGACCACCTCACCCAGGCGCTGGACTACCGCAGCTGGAACCGCTTCACCATCCAGCGGCATCAGAACGGCCAGTGGCGCCCGGCCACCGGCCCGGCGTCGGGCGGCGAGGGCGCGCTGGTGGCCAGCGTTCCCCTGTTCGCTGCCGCGGCAGCGCACTACGCGTCCGCAGGGAACCCGAACGCACCGCGGATCGTGACCCTCGACGAGGCCTTCGCAGGTGTCGACGACGACGCCCGCGCCAAGTACCTCGGCCTACTCACGGCCTTCGACCTCGACGTCGTGATGACCAGCGAACGCGAATGGGGTTGCTACCCGGAGGTTCCCGGCCTTGCGATCGCCCAGCTCTCGCGGGTCGAGGGCGTCGAGGCGGTACTCGTGACCAACTGGCAGTGGGACGGACGCAGCCTGGATCGAGTCGAGCGTCCCGCAGCGGTGCTCGCCGCTCCGGCCGACGACGGTGACGGGCCGCTCACCGAGCAGACGGGTCTGTGGGGGTGAGTCCCCCATCGGAGCGCTTGGTGCGCGTGCTGGGTGGCGCCGATACCGAGCGCCTCCGAGATCGATTGCGGGAGCGGATGGCCCGCGGTCTGATCCTGACCGGATCGATCAGTCTCGTGGAGCCGACCGAGCAGGAGCGGGCCGCGATCGATCGGCTGCTCGGTCGACGCCCCGGGGCGGGCCGCACCGTCAGCGCGCCACTCGGCACGCTGGACCGCGTGCTGCGCGAGTCGGGTATCTGGCCGGAGGGCCTGGCGTCCGCGGTGGTGGCCCTGACCGGGCCGGTGCCCGTGCGCTCCGAGCTCCGCTCGGCGGCAGACGCCGCGTGGGCGACCGCGCTGGCGCCACTGCGCCCGCTGGTCACCGAACGTCCCGAGCTGTCGGACTGGCATCGCGAGCTGACCGGCGGCCTGGTCCGCCGGCTCGCGGATGGGCCCGACGGTGCCGCCACCCTGGTGGGGCAGGTCTGCGCGGTGGTGCGCGCGCTGCCGTCGCCGCCTATCCCGTTGGGCGAGTTCGCCACCGCGGTCCTCGGCAGCGCGCACGCCCTCGACGACGGGATGCCCACGGCCACACTGTCGTTCGGTGCGGCGCGGGCGATCGGCGGCGCGCCGGCCGGGTCGGGCGCGCGGTGGCGGCGGCAGGTGTGGGAGTCCGTCGGCCTGGTGCGCGATCAACTCACCTCGACGGTTCTCGCGGTCGGATTGCGCGCACACCCGACGACGGTGACAGGTCGTTCCGTCGAGTTGCTTTCCGGCATCGGACAACCCGTCGTCCTCACGCTGCGTCAGCTGCGCACCGAGGCGGTGACGTGGTCCGTCGGCGGGATGACTGTGTCGGTGTGCGAGAACCCCTCAGTGGTCGCCGCCGCGGCGGACCGGCTCGGTGCCGAGTGCCGGCCCCTGGTGTGCACCTCCGGACAGCCGGGCGCCGCGGTGCTGCTCCTGCTGGACCAACTCGTAGCCGCGGGTGCGAGTCTGCGCTACCACGGCGACTTCGACTGGTACGGACTGCGAATCGCCGACTTCGTCCGGCGCCACCACGACTGGCAGCCCTGGCGGTTCACCGCCGCCGACTACCGCGCCGCCGCACGGATGCACGACGGTGCCGCCCTCATCGGGTCGCCGTCCGTCGCGTCCTGGGATCCGGAGCTCACCGCCGTCATGGCGTCCGTGGGAATCCAGGTCGAGGAGGAGGCGGTCCTGGCGGACCTCCTCGTCGATCTCACCTGATCCCATCCGTCCTTCACACTCGCAGCGGCTCGCCGGGAGCCAGACCGAACCGCTCGCGATACTCCTCCGCAGACACCCGGTGCAGCAGCAGGTGCGCGTACAGCAGCTTCGCCCACAGTCCGCAGATCCGGCACTGGAGGCGCGCACCATCGCTCCCCTGCCCGTTGCCGGTGATCTGCCACTGCGCAATGGCATCGAGCTCCTCCGGATGCTCGGCCCACCACCGTCGCAGCGGAGCCCCGAGTTCGTCGGGCCGCACACCGATCCGCTCACCGATCTCGCGGAGGCCGGCGTGCTCACGGGCCGCCACGCGACTGCGTCGCTCCACGTCCCGAATCCTCCGCGGTCGAGGGCACGCCGCCATCGCCGCACCATGATGCCCGTGCCGTCACCATGAGCGTGATCGCGCCACGCCGGCTCCGCCTCGTCGAGCATCGTATTGACCCACATGTTGGTCGAGGCGTCCCTACGGTGCGCGAGCCAACGCTTGAGCTGCGAATCGGCGCTCGCCAGTCCCATACCTGCGGCGAGCTCCAGTGCCGCACGCAGCGGCTTCTCCACCGGCTCCATGTGCTCCATCGCTCCGGGATCGTGACCGGCGGCAGCGAGCCACCGGGAGACGGTGGCGCTGGGCTCACCCATGCGAATCGCCACGGCCATGAACGGCGCGCCGATGGAGGTCATCCACGCCGCGGCTTCGGCCAGATCAGCCCAGCCGCAGCGGTCGAGCGCCGCACACCGGCGTTCCTCGGCGTTACGTGTCTTGCGGTTCCCACGGTAGGCCACACCCCGCAGTACGGCGAGATCACGGGGCGGGATGCGCCAGTCGGGGTCGATCCGGTCCAGCTCGGCACTGATCTCGCCGCCGTTTCCCACGCGATCTTTCCGGCGGCGGCCCTGCAGCCACGTGAGCAGTCGTCGGTCGTCGGTATCGCTCAGGTGCCCGAGCCGGGCGACCTCGTGCCGCGCCCGCTCGAACATTCCGTCCGCGACCGTCGGGAAAGAGATCTCCGCCTGACGCAGTGCCTTCCCCAGGCGGCTCGGGTGCACCCCGAGGTGTTCCGCGAGCCCGTTGATGTTGCGCCCGTCGGACACCGCCCACTCCACGGCCTGCGCGAGGGAGCCGAAGCCTGCAGGTTCGAGGACGGGCCGCCACTGGTCCACAAGTCCCAGCCCGCGCCGCGAGCGAACGCTCCCGCGGGACTCCATACTGTCATCGTCGGCGATCCCGAGCCGGCCACGGTACGCTGCGCCATCGAGGTCATGAAGCGACAGGTGCGGCCCGAGCCGCGGGAACCACATTCCGCACAGCTGGCACTGCACCCGCTCACCGTCGTCGTGGATCCGCCCCGGAGCGGCAACCAGGTGCGGCTCGATACAGCGGCGATACTCGGGGTGGTCGAGCCACCAGGCGCGCAGTTCCGTGAGCACGACCGTGTGCGTAACACCCAGTGTCGCGGCGATATCGGTGGGCCCACGATGCTGTCCGGCCGCCCACACCAGCGCATCGGTCCAGTCCCGCCACCCGACGCGGGCGATCGCGGTGGCCAACCGCTCCCGGGCACGCACTGTGGCGGGATGGACCGGTGCCCGTCCCAGCAGCGCCGCGTGGGCGGCGCGCTCGCGGTCGGACGTCCGCCATGTCGGGTCCAGCTCGTCGAGGCGTAGGTGCCAGGGCCGCAACTCGCCCGACCGGGCCCGGTTCCGCCAGTGAGCCAACCTGCGGGCGGCATCGCCATCGATGCCGTCGAGGGAACCGTTGCGAGCCACGTACAGCTCGCACTCGGCGACGATGCGTTCCCAGCTGGCCGACGAGCGCCGACGAGACGGTTCCACAGCGGTCCGCCAGCGCGGATCCACACGGTCGAGAAGCGGATTCACCCACGGAGGCGTATCCACCGTCCGACGCTCGACCAGCCACTCCCTGAGCGGCTCGGACGGCTCGGCCAGGGTACCGCCGTTCCGGACGTGGGCGACGGCTGCGCCCAATTCGGCCCGGTACCGCGGCACGGTCCTGTAGGCGGGCGGGTCGTAGACCTCCACGCCTGCGCGGCGCAGGTGACCGAGCATCGAGCGCCGCTGAATCCCTAGTAGGGTCGCAAGGGCCGCAGTTCCACCCCCGATGGACTCCACCCAGGCTGCAGCCGTCTGCAGATCCGGGAATCCGTTGCGATCGAGTACTTCTCGAATCTCCTGATCGGCCCGGTAACGCCGGCTGATCGGCGATACCTTCCCCGCCTCGGCGGCACGCACCGCCGACGTCTTCATCCAGCCCGGGTCGACCGTGTCGAGCCACCTCGCGGTCGGTGACACCTCACCCCGACGCGCGCGGCGGCGGAATGTCTGGACCCACGTCCGCAATTCGGCAGGTCCGTCCGAGACGGTGCCGCCGGCGGCCACCGTCTCCGCCGCAAGCCGGACCATCCGGACGTACGCGGTGTCGAATCGTAGGTCGAGCGGGCGCATCTCCCTGTGCAGGGTCGGCTTCGAGATGCCGAGCCGCGCAGCCAGTTCCTGCACCCCCTCGCCGCGAACCATCGCATCATGCACCGCAGCACCGAGATCGGGGTAACCGGCGCCGGCGAGAGCCTCGTCGCACACCGGGCGCCCTCGACCATGGCGCCCGTCGACGGCCCGGATGGTCACGTCCTCGGAGCTCAACGAGACATCGTCGGCGAGACCGAAGGCGGCGCGGTAACCATCGCTCGACATCCCGTGGCGACGGACATGCAGGCCGAGGGCGCGGAACCACAGCCCGCACACGTGGCACTGCAGCCGGGTCCCGTCGTCGACGAGGTGTCCCGGACGCGCACCGATCCCGGCGATCAGGTCCACTGCCTCGGGGCCGTCGAGCCAGTCCATCAGCACCTCCCTGATCTTCGTCTCAGACCCGCCCATTCGGACCGCGACCTCCGCGATGCCGGCGTGGCTGTCGATCGCCCAGCCTGCGGCATCCGCCCACCCGCTCCATCCGGCGCGCGCGAACTTCTCGGCCCATTCGCGCGCGGCCCGGCGAGCACGAGGAGTCTCGAACTCGTCACCCGCGGCCTCAGCCGCCGCCTGGCGCTCGGCGACCGATGCGTCCCACCCTGCGGCAACCGCGTCGAGGCGCTCGAAGACCGGTCGCGTAGAACCGACGCGCCGATCCGAAGCGAGCCGCGCGAGCCGGCGTTCGAGCCTCCGTTCCATCCCCAGCAGGCCGCCGACCTGTGTGACGTGCGCTGTCACCTCGTCGAGGAGCCGCTCGTCCCGCGGCTTCAGCACTACACCCGCTGCCGCCGCGGCAGCGGCCACAGCTTCGCGATCGCTTCCCTTCCTATGCGGCGCGCCACTGCCGTCCAGCCGGTATCGTTGCGGACTGCCCAGTCGGCCGCGTCCCGCCAATCGACCCAACTATGCGCCGCGAGTCGCCCGCGCCACAGTTCGTCGCGCTGCCGCGCGCGGTCCTCCACCGCCACACCCCGCCCTGGTCACAGCCCTCGACGTTAGCGATGCGCGGTGGGCCGAGCGGGTATCGACGCCGTCGTGTCGCCCGGATGACGGTATTGTCCGCCTCCCGACCAGACCAGTCCCTCGACCTCGCTCCTCATGTCCGATCGGTTGGTCGGCGTCAGCGTGCGAACGGCTTTCCCTTCGTGAACTCGCAGGCCTGCCAGTGCGAGCGCAGCGCCACCGGCGACGGCGCGAAGCCCGGGTCGACCGGCGCGCGCAGCCGCGTACCGTCGATCTCGTCGTACCCGAGCCCCTTCAGTTCCGGCGAGACGTGCACCACGAGACCACCGTCGACCGTGAGCAGGAAGTTGTCGAACAGCCGGTGCAGATCCACCCGGAGGAGCAGCCCGTTGACCACCTCGTCCGACTGCGCGCCGCGGTACGACATGATGTGCGCCGCCTCCAACGCCTTGGCCGCCGCGCACTCGCTCACGACGCACCTGTCGGCGTAAGCCGCGAGCAGCCGGTCCCGGAACAACGCCTGGCCCGGACGGTGCACGGCGTCGCGCTGCCGGCGCAGACGCCGATCGATCCGGTCGGTGAAGTCCAGCCTGGACAGCAGCGCCTCGAGGTCGACGGCGCCCGCGGCCGGCTTCAGCAGCCCGGGCTGGAAGGAGTTCTTGAGAAGCAGCAGCGCCTCGCTCGACCCCACCCGGATCACCCCGACGTTCGGGGACTGCCGCGTCCCCAGGGCCTCCCGGATCTCCGCCCACGTCCGCTTCAGCGATGGTCTGTCGCTGGCCGGCACGAGCGAGATCCGGAATCTGTACCTGCCCGGTGTCGCATCCCGCCACCGCGCCGCCTTGTCGCCCTCCGCGAGCGGCTCCGCGAAACTCGTGGCGGTCGCGTACCCGACGAGTTCCTTCCGCCCCGCCTGCCAGAAGAACAGCTCATCGCCCGGCGCGATCTGCTGCCGATGAGCGAGGTCCCAGATCCCGTCCTCGAATGCGAAACGCAGATGCTCCGGATACTCCGCAGCGATCGTCAGAATCCACGCCGTCAACTCCCATGCGCCTTCCCAGGGTTCGCATCGGGTGGAGGCGTGTCCTGGGCGGAAGCCTGTCGGGCCGAGCTCGATTCGTTACTGCTACCCGGCTGTGGTGCCGGGGGCTGAGGGCACGAGGCGCCGCAGCGCCTCGCGCGTCTCCTCGTCGGTCGAGTACAGGACGGTGCCGACCATGCCGCGGGTCAGCAGGACCTTGTAGGTGTTGCGGATCAGCAGGTCGAACCGCGGCGCGGTGAGGTTCTTCCGCGCCTTCAGGCTGGGGTCGAGGTTGGCCTCGCGACGCACGACGAACCGTCCGTCGCGCCACACCAGATCCGGTCCGAGAATCACGCCGCTGAAGTCGTATTCGAATCCCTGCGCCGTGTACACGCAGCCGACCTGACCGAAGCCACCGTCCTCGGTGGCCCACAGCTGCGACGGCGGCACATCCCCGATCCGCCGTTCCGACTTGGAGTTCCACGGCCTGGACCAGTCGCCGATCTCCACGTCCGGCACCAGCGTCTTGTCCGGCCGCGCATCACTCCAGCGCCAGCAGTAGCCGGCCGTCATCCGGGCCGAGTACCCGGCGTCCCGACGCTCCGTCAGCACGCGCTCGAGGTCCCACGGTGTCTCGGCGACGCGCACCTGGAAACCGTCGTCCCCGTCCCACGGCCGCGGCTCGCCGTCACCGAGCCCCACGAGGTCGACCACCCACTGGACGTACCGATCGCTTCCGCCGCAGCGGAACTGCTCGCCCAGATGGATGTGGACGGGCTCGAGCCCCAGCGACGCGGCGTACGCGCGAATCTGAGCCAGGGAACCGAGCTCCCCCGGCCGCACCACCTGATGCTCGTCGAGCAGGAACACCGGCACGCGCGCGGCGCCGATCAGCTCGTCGACCTGAGGTCTCCCGGTTCGGTTCTCCGCCTTGGTGAATCGGTTCGCGGAGGTCTCGCGGATACGGTGCGCCTCGTCGAGGATCAAGACGTCGAGCCCGTTGCGCTCGGCGGTGACGAACTGGTTGAAGTACTTGAACATCGCCTTCACCCGCGGCGCACGCGCCCCGGCGACCTGCCGCAGTGTCGTGGTGAACGAGCGGGATCCGGTGGCGTGCAATACCGTCCGCCCCTGGCGCGCGAGGTCGCCGAGCAGCGCCAGCGCGATCGCGCTCTTGCCGCTTCCCGGCCCGCCGGTCACGATCACCACCCGCTTGAGGTCGGCGCCCCGCGCCTGCTCGACATCGTGCAGGACGAGGTCGACGGCGAGCCGCTGGTCGCCGAGTAGATGGAAGACCTGGCGCTCGCGGACCTCCTCGGCGGCCACCGTCAGCAGTTGCTGCGACGGTGCGGCAGGCGAGGTGAGCAGCGCCTCGGCGGCCGGGCCCGACGTTGCCTCCCCGGACAGCCGGGTGCGCAGGAACGCGAGCATCGCGTCCTTGTCGGCGCCGGTGAACAACCGGCCCGTCGTCGACACCGGGTAGGCGCCGAGATCCGCGACGGCAGCGGGGTCTAACACGTTGTGCAGGTAGGCGATTCCGGCGATCGGGTCGTTCTGGTCGCGGAGGGTGCGGGCGAAGTCGCCGATGTACTCGCAGTAACCTCGGACCTGCGCAACGGGGTGCAGCTTGGGTCCGCCGGGCATGTGCGGGACGGTGACCAGGGCCGGATCGCCCTCGTAGAGCGTCGCCGACGACCACTGCTTGAGCTCGACCACCACGTACGACGGCGCCCCGGTCACCGGATGCACGCCGGCGAGGACCACATCGGCCCGCTGGGACGACAGTGGCATCTTGTACTCGATGAGCATCTCGACGTTGCCGAGTCCGCCGTGCTGCAGGTCCGCCGCCAGGTGCGGGAGGCTCGCGCCCCAGGCACGCTGCTCCGAGGCGCCGACGGTGATCCCGCGTTCGAACAGCATGCGCTCCAGCAGCTTCTCCACGAGCGACGGCGAGTCGTAGTCGTCGAGCAGTCGCCGCGCGGTCACGCGCAACAGCGTCACGTCGGATCCCCTTGGGCAGCACGAATAATCGTGCGGAGGGGATCTGCCCTGAGCGAGAGTTCCGTCGAACCGCGGGACTGATACTACAGCGAAGGATGCATCCCGCCCGGTAGTTGCGAGTCGCCGCCGCGCACGGCTCGGGCGACAACACAGCAGTCGCTTTTCCTACTCCGAGTAGCATTCAGACATGAGCTCACCGGGGGTCGAGAAACATTCCATCTCCATGCCCGCCGAGACGTCCGAGGAGATCCGGTCGCGTGTCGGCGCGCGAGGGTTCTCCGCATACATCGCGCGCGCAGCCGCCCGACAGCTGGAACGGGACGCCCTGGACGACATCCTCGCCGACATGGAGTCTGCGCACGGCCCCGTCGACGAAGCCGAAGTCGCAGCGATCATGCAGCGCCTCGGGCGATGATCGTCGTTCCTCGCTCGATCCTCCTGGACGCGGAACCCCTTTCGGCGCTCGCTGCCGGCGCCCGAACAATGCAGGCGTGGGCTGCCGTGGCCCGACGCACGGACGCCGTGCTCTACGCCTCCACCGTGACGCTCGCCGAGGTCGCGGACGGATCCCAGCGAGACGTCCACCTGAGGCAGATCGTCAAGGCCGTGCGGTTGACAGACGTCGATCCGCACCTCGGATTCACTGCGGGCCGGCTGCGCCCCGCAGCGGCATCGGCGCCCCGCAAGGCGCGAGACCTCACGGTCGACAGTGTGGTCGCCGCGACCGCGACCACACTCCCGCCGCCCGTCGTCGTGCTCACGTCCGATCCACACGACCTCGAGCTACTGCTCTCCGGAACCGAGATAGCCGTCGAGCGGATCCCGAGTTCCTGACCGGTGACTGGATCCGTACACAGTCGATCGACGCCCGGAGAGTTCCGGCACCGAAACGAAGTCTGCAGGTAGACCGAAAGTTGTCCGATCCCGTTGGTAACCTCACCGAGGGATTCGCGGACGGCCGGGGGCTGTGCGCAAGAGAGCGACCACAGGGGGGCGAGAACGATGGGCCGCGATGATCGGTGGATTGAGGTGTCGCCCAGCCAGTTCCCCCATGAGCGGGCCGGGCTCGAGATCCTCCAGGACCTGCTGCCCGCCACCTCCCCGTACCGCGCGTGGACCAACTTCGAGTTCATGGACAGCCGGGGCCAATGGAACGAGATCGACGCCCTGATCCTCGGACGGGGCCGCCTCCACCTCGTCGAGCTCAAGTCGTACCACGGCCTGCTCACCGGCGACGAGAACAACTGGACCCGCACCTTCTCCGGCGGCGGCCGCAGGACGGAGCGCTCCCCGCTCATCCTGACGCGCCGCAAGGCCCAGTACCTCGCGTCCCGCCTCAAGGACGAGGTCCGCAAGGTCGCCATCGAGCACGACCTCGACCCGTCGAAGGTCCAGCGCGCCGTCCCCTTCGTCCAGGAGAGTGTGTTCCTGCACGGCGACGAGTTCGCGACACGGCTCTCCGATCTCGCACGATCCAGCCTGTTCGGTATCCCCGGCCGCGAGGAGCAGACGCAGCTCCCCGGCATCGACACGCGGATCCTCGAGCCGCCCAAGGACGGCCGACAGGTCAACGAGGACCTCAGCGTCATCATCGGCCTCGCGATGCGCAACATCTACGGCTACCGGAAGCCCGAGCGCGACGCCGGATCCTGGACCATCGCCGGCCAGCCCCTCGCCGCGGGCGACGACTGGCAGGAGTTCGCGGCCCAGCACAAGGTCAGCAAGACCAAGGCCCGCGCCCGCGTCGTCTCCCTCCCGCCCGGCACCTCCACGCAGGCGAAGCTCGCCGCGTTCCGCCGACTCAACCGGGAGTACGCCCTCCTGACGGGGCTCCGGCACGAGTCCATCCTCTCCCCCGCGGAACTCGTGCAGGACGAGAGCGGCAGCACCGTCCTCGTCTTCCCCGAGACCCCCGACTACCAGCCCCTCGATCTCTACCTCGCGCAGCACCAGCTCACCGCCGACCAGCAGATCGACGTCCTCACCCAGGTCGCCGAGGCGCTCGCGTACGCGCACCGCAACCACGTCGCGCACCGCGGGCTCACCCCTGGCAGCGTCCTGGTCAAGACGGGCGACGACGGCGGAGTCACGGTCCAGTTGGTCGACTGGTCCTGGGCCGGCCGCATCCACGAGTCGACGTCCGGCACCATGTTCGGCGGAACGACGGGCGCCCAGCCGGCGCAGACCGATGTCTACCAGGCCCCCGAGGACCGCTGGTCCCCCGACGCCGACCGCATCGCACTGGACCTGTTCTCGCTCGGGGCCCTCGCGTACTTCCTCCTCTCCGGCGGACAGGCCCCGGCACGCGACCGGGCCGAGCTCACGGAGCGCCTCCGCACCGAGGGCGGCCTCGACCTCGCCGCCTCCGGCCGGTTCGTCGACGACGACCTGCGCGCCCTCGTCAAGAAGGCCACCGCGCCCAGCGCCACCCAGCGGACCAAGCCGCAGGCCAAGGGCGACCCGCGGTTCGGCGCGCAGGAGTTCGCGGGCGGCTTGGCCGAGCATCGTCGGAATGCCCGGCAGGCCCCTGTCGTCGATCCGCTCAACCCTGCCCAGGATGACCTGATCGCCGAGCGGTTCCTCGTGCAACGGGTGCTCGGCTCGGGCTCGACGGCCCGCGGGGTCCTGGTCAAGGACGAGGCCGCGAACGACGCCGAGCGCGTCCTCAAGGTCGGCCTCGACGACACCGCCGCCGCCCGCCTCGAAGGCGAGGCGGAGACGCTGAAGGTCCTCGGCGAGCAGGATCCGAAGATCTCCGGTGTCGTCGAACTCCTCGATGGCCCATTGGAACTCGGCTCACGGACGGCGCTGCTACTCAGCTACTGCGGCGAGCAGACCCTCGCGGAGCAGGTGCGCTACGACTCGGTCACGGAGGGGCGGCTCAAGGCGTGGGGCACCGAGCTGCTCGACACGCTGATCGCTCTCGACAAGGCCGGCATCACGCACCGAGACATCAAGCCCGCCAACCTCGGCCTGTACCGGCCCGACCGCCGCACCGGGCCACGTCTGGTACTGTTCGACTTCTCCCTGTCCCGCGAGCCCGCGACGTCCATCGAGGCCGGCACGCCGCCGTACCGCGACCCTGACCTGCGCGCGCCGCTGCGCGCGTCGTTCGACTCGGCGGCGGAACGCTATTCGGCGGCGGTGGTCCTGTACGAGATGGCGACGGCCACCACACCCCTGTACGGCGACGGCACCGCCAACCCGGCCACCATCCCCGACGAGCCGACCATCGAGGTCACCGACTTCACCGCCCGCGACCTCCCGGTCGCCCGCGCGGAGGCGCTCACGGCCTTCTTCCGGAAGGCGTTGGCGCGGGATGCCAAGGCGCGCTTCGACACCGCGACGGCGATGCGGGAGGCGTGGACCGCCGCGTTCGCCGCCACGGTAGGTCCATCAGTGCCCCAGGTCCGCCCGCCGCAGCCCAAGCCTGTCGCAGCGCAGACCCTCGAACCCGAACACGGCGAGCCGTACACCTCGCTCGCCACCGTTGCGGCGGAGTTCCTCAAGGCCGCCGGCACCAAGCCGACCACGATCCGCCGCCAGGTCGTCGCGCTGCTGCTCGGCACGCACGATCACTCCCCGGAGGATCCGTTCGAGTCGTACGGCAGGCTCGCCGAACGGCTCGACGTGACGCCGGGTCGGGTCTCGCAGATCTTCATGGAGTTCGAGTCGCTGTGGGCGAAGAACTCTCGGCTCATCGGCACCGTCGACGTCGTATACGGCACCGTCACCCGGCTGCTCGCCGGATCAGGCGGCGTCTCGACACCGGAACTGCTGGCGCGCCAGCTGGTCTCGACGTTCGACGAGGACCCCGACGCCACGATCGAGCGCCGCGCGCTGGGCATCCTCCGGCTGGTCCTCGCGTCCCAGCCCAGCTCCGGGCCCGACGGTGACCCCACCGTCACGCCGGTGCGGCGGAAGTCGACGGGCAGCATCGCGATGCTCACCCTGTCGAAGTCGGCCGGGCGCCTGCCTGCTGCACTGTCGGTCGCCGCGGAAAAACTGGTCATCGACGCCGCGTCCGACGGCCGGACCCTGGTCGGGCTGACGGACGCAACGGGACCGCTGCGCGAGGCCGCGGCGAAGGCGCTCGGCACCACGCCCGAGCAGGTCGAGGTACCGACACACGTGCTGCTGCGGATCGCCGCGGCATCCTCGGCGGAGGTCGCGCTGTCCGCGCGCAACGAGCTGCATCGCGCGAAGCTGGCGCCGGAGGCCGCACTGCGCGAGGTGCTCGACGGTGCATCCACCTCCGACACGTTCACCCTCGACACACTGAGATCCCGTGTGCGCGCCCGCTTCCCGCATGCCGCCCCGCTGCCGAGCCGGCCGGGGCTGGACCTGTTGGTCGCGAAGGCCCGCCCGGGTACGCAGTGGAACGACGAGAAGGGCTACTTCGAGAGCGAGGCCAAACCGGACGCGTTCACCCACGTTCCCACGCACAACACCCGGACGGGCGCGCAGATCGCGGCGCCGCTGCGCTCGGGCAGCGACCTGGAGGTGGTGTTGGACACCAGCATCCGGGCGCGCACGTTCCGCGCGATCGGCGTGCCCGTGGGCGAGACCGACCCGGTGGCAGCCGCACTGGCGACCCGCTTCGGCGCGGTGCACATCGACATCACTGAGGTGCTTCTCGGCGAGATGCGCGCCCGCGCGACCGCGGCCGGGATGCCGTGGGACGCCATCGTCGCCGCCGACTCCGGGGCGAGTGCCGACCGGGAGGGCCTGCGCGGCTTCGTCGCCCAGTGTGTGCCCGCTATCGCACAGCGCGTGGCGGACGCGGATGCGCCGGTGGTGCTGACGGACCTGTCGACGCTCGCCGCGTATGGCCAGCTGGGTGTGCTGCAGCGGTGGGTGGAGCTGACGACCCCACCGCCGCACGCGGTGTGGGCGCTGATCCCGCAGAAGGCGGAGACCGGCGGCCGGCGCGGCGCGCTGATCGACGACTCGGTGCTCCCGCAGTCGGCACCCGAACAGTTCGTGCAGGCGTCCGACCACGACGTCGACGCCCTCATTGCGGCCGGTGTGGCCGCGTCCGAATCGAAGGAGACCAGCCGATGACGCTCGCGACCGAGGCCGGCCCGGCGCTGACCTCCGCGCTCAAGCCGCTGCTCACGTGGCTGGTCGACGATATGCGCGCGCGCTTGGAGGCCGACGGTGCCGAGCTCGCCCGCTGGCACGGGATCCACGACGAGGCCCGCGCCGAGAACCGCACCGCGGTGTCCTGGACCGACTGGTCCGAGGACCAGCTGACCCAGGCCGCCGTCGGCTGGCTGCTGACGAGCGTGTTCGTGCGGTTCTGTGAGGACAACCTGCTGCTGGGCGATGCCGGCGCCGGGAGCGCAGCGAGCGGGCCGAATGAACTCGGCGTGTGGATCACGAACGACAACGAGCTGTTGCGGCAGCGCGCGCTGGACGCGGAGAACGACTTCTACCGCTCGAATCCCGACGCGTCATACCGGGAATGGCTGCAGGTCGCGTTCGACGCGCTCGCCAAGAACCGCGCCACGGCGGGCCTGGTGGACCAGCATGCGGCGATCCACATCTTCGCGCCGAGCTCCGATGCCGTGGAGCAGATCCTCACGTTTTGGCGCACCACCGACGACTGGGACAGCCTGGTATGGCGCTTCAACGATCCTGACCTGTCGACCCGATTCCTGGGCGACCTGTACCAGGACCTCTCGGACTTCGCGAAGAGGAAGTACGCGCTGCTGCAGACCCCGGAGTTCGTGGAGGAGTTCATCCTCGACCAGACCCTCGAACCGGCGCTGAAGGACCGCTCGCTGGAGGGCTTCAAGCTGATCGATCCCACCTGCGGCTCGGGTCACTTCCTACTGGGAGCGTTCCAGCGCTTCCTCGCGCGGTGGCGCGCCGCGGCACCGGCGATGGAGCCGCGTGCACTGGCCGACCTTGCGCTGCAGTCCGTTTACGGAGTCGACCTGAACCCGTTCGCGGTGGCGATCGCCCAGTTCCGGCTGTTGGTGGCGGCCATGCAAGCGTCGGGCGACCGCACGCTGGTCGACCTCCCCGGCTTCACGATCAACGTGATCAACGGTGACTCACTCCTCCATGGACCGGACTGGAGCGGCACCGCCCAGATCACCGGCATGGCAGACGCTGCGGCCGCGCGGCACCACTATCGCACCGAGGATCCCGAGGCGCTCGTCAAGATCCTCACCCGCTACCAGTACGACGTCGTCGTCGGAAACCCTCCGTACATCACCGTCAAGGACAAGGCACTCAACGCCGCCTATCGGCAGAACTACAACTACTGCAAGGGCACGTACGCCCTGACAGTCCCGTTCATGGAGCTGTTCTTCGAGCTCGCCAAGGCAGGCGACAACCCCGGCTGGGTCGGCCAGATCACCTCGAACTCGTTCATGAAGCGCGAGTTCGGTGTTCCCCTCATCGAGCAGTTCCTCGCCAAGAAGGACCTCCGTCTGGTCATCGACAGCTCCGGCGCCTACATCCCCGGCCACGGCACCCCGACCGTGATCCTCGTCGGCCGCAACCAAGGCGTGGTCCGCGACACCGTACGCGCCGTCCTCGGCATCCAAGGCGAGCCTGGCGCCCCCGACGACCCTGCGGTCGGCAAGGTCTGGACCTCCATCGCCGACCACTCCGATGACACTCGCTACGAAGACCAGTGGATTTCGGTTACCGACCTCCCACGCGCCAACCTCGCTGAACACCCCTGGAGCCTCTCCGGCGGTGGTGCAGTCGAGTTGGGTGACGCCATCGATCGCGCAGCGGAATCCAGGCTCGAAGACCACGTTGATTCCATCGGCTTCGGCGCCGTTACCCGGGAAGACGCCGCGTACATGCTCGGCGCACCTACTCTCCGGCGAGCGGAGATCGCCCCCGCACACTCACGACCACTCGTGGCCGGTGAAGACGTTCGCGACTGGGCGCTCGCCACTCAGACTCTCAGTATCTGGCCGTACTCCGAGAAGTCTCTCTCCGCAGACGGAACTTCCGCCGTACTCCGAGAGATGTGGCCGTACCGAACGACGCTATCCAACCGAATCGCGTACGGAGAGAACCAGATCGAGCGTGGGCTCACGTGGTTTGAGTACTCGATGTTCTTCACCAAGCGGTACGCGGTTCCGCTCTCGATTACCTTCGCCGAGGTTGCCACGCACAACCACTTCGTCCTCGACCGCGGCGGCAAGGTCTTCAAGCAGACCGCGCCGGTCATAAAGCTTCCCGCGGACGCAACCGAGGACGACCACCTCCGCCTCCTCGGCATCCTCAACAGCTCCTCCGCCTGCTTCTGGCTCAAGCAGAACTGCCACGACAAGGGCATCCGAGGCGAGGGCGGCGGATTCACCCCCTCGGACTGGGAGCGCTTCTACCAATTCAACGGGACTACGGTCAAGGACCACCCCCTACCCGCTGGCGACACACTTGCCCGCTCCCACCATATCGACGACCTGGCCACGAAGCTCAGCACCCAAACCCCAGCCGCTATCTTCGCGACTTCGGCTCCGACGCCCGCCGCAGCCGGCGCTGCCGAATTCGTCAGCGCCGATCTCCAGGCGCGGCTCATCGCCCAACAGGATGAGCTCGACTGGGAGGTGTACTGCCTGTACGGCCTAACCGAAAGCAACTTCGCACTCCCACCTGGCGCAGCACCGGGCATCGCTCTAGGCGAGCGCGCCTTCGAAATCGCACTCGCCCGCCGCGTCGCAGCTGGTGAGACCGGCGAAGCC
The DNA here is from genome assembly GCF_039541155.1 of Tsukamurella soli. Classification (NCBI taxonomy): domain Bacteria; kingdom Bacillati; phylum Actinomycetota; class Actinomycetes; order Mycobacteriales; family Tsukamurellaceae; genus Tsukamurella; species Tsukamurella soli. Next base: position 9,072 of record NZ_BAABFR010000070.1, on the reverse strand, counting down.
TGGTTCGCACGACACGGCTCGACGCCGATCACAGAGATCCCCGACCACTGGCCCGCAGACTATCGCGACCTCGTCCAGCTCCGCCTCAATGAGATCGAGTCCAACCCCTTCGTCCGTCTGCTGGAGAAGCCCGAGTACAAGCGCCGTTGGGCCGGCGAGTCCTGGGAAGTCAAACTCGAACGCGCCCTGCGTAACTGGCTTCTGGACCGGCTCGAAGACAAGTCGCTCTGGTTCACCCTTCAGGGCACGCCCCAGCCCTTGTCGGTCGCCGAGCTCGCGGCACGGGTCGAGACCAGCCCCGAGTTCATCACCGCCCTCGACATGTGGGCCGGCCAGAAGGACGCGCCGGTGACCAAGACCCTGGAGAAGCTCCTCGCACCTGAGGCGGTCCCGTTCCTCGACGAGTACGTCTACAAGCCCTCTGGCCTCCGCAAGCGCGCCGAGTGGAACAAGGTCTGGGAGCTCCAGCGCCAGGAAGACGCAGGTGAGGTCGACGCCAAGGGCATCCCGGTCCCACCGAAGTACACGAGCGCCGACTTCAAGAAGCAGACCTACTGGTCCCACCGCGGCAAACTCGACGTCCCCAAAGAACGCTTCATCTCCTACCCCGGTGTGGGCCGCGCCACCGACCCGACGCCCCTCCTCGGCTGGGCCGGCTGGAACCACGCCTACCAGGGCCTCGCCCTCGCCCTGATCTACGCCCAGCGCGAATCCGAAGGCGCACCGGCGACAGACCTGGCGCCGATCACTGCCAGTCTCACCGAACTACTGCCGTGGATCCGCCAATGGCACTTGGCGCACGACTCGGTTCTCGGAGTATCGCTGTATGAGTATTTGAACTCTCGAATAAATCACTGATTCTCACTATCCCAAATTCCAATACAATTCAGTTACAGAAATTCGAGAGAGAGAGTCGATGGACCCATTAATAAGGGGGCTGTTTAAAGCCTTCCGAACCAGCAATGAACTCACCCAAATAAAGGAGTCTGACGCCTTCGAGGTTTTCGTTGGGGCCCTCCTGCTTCATGACGATATTCTGACACAGACCGAGCTATCCGATCTTTTACTGGACGAGGGTACTATCGGAGTAGATATCGCAATCCTCGAAGTCAATGGCGAAGTGGTGTCCGAACCGTCGCAGGTTTCCGCTCTATGCGAGGGGCGAAACAATATCGATGTTTCGTTGTCACTTATCCAGGCGAAGATGTCTTCGACTATCGACTCATCTCAGGTACTCAATTTCGGCGACATCGCCACCAAAGTTGTGAAGCAGGAGGTCCCGGATACCTATCCCAAGCTACAGAATATTTCACGGGCACTATTCATGATATTCGAAGATTACGCGACTCGGATCCGCACGAAGCCTCGCGTTAATTTATACTTCGCAAACACCTCCGGAGACGCCTCTATCGAGGACACGGTCGTAAGAGAGCGCGCGGAGAATGTCAGGAGCGGAATATCAAGCCTGGGATACATCGGCGACGTATCCTTCGATCTCTATGGGGCGTCGAAACTTTACGAAATATCACGCGTAAAGTCGCAGTCAAACGAGACGGACCTGGTGTTCAACAAGTTTGTGAACTTGCCAGGCATGGCCGGAATTGACCAAGCCATTGTAGGCGTAATATCTATCCGCGAGCTACTGAAGCTTGTTGAGAACACGGACGGATCCCTGAACGAGCCGGTATTCTACGACAACGTCAGAGGATTCAAGGGTGTAGACAACGGTGTTAACGAGCAGATAATCTCCACCCTTAAGTCGCCCTCACGTTCGCTACTCCCCGTCCTTAATAACGGAATCACAGTGGTCGCAAAGTCCTATTCGCCCAAACCGGGCGATGCAGTATCCATAACCGGATATCAGGTGGTCAACGGCTGCCAGACAAGCCACTGCATCTACCTCTCAAAAGACCACCTGTCCCCGAATCTCGACAGCGTATTCGTTCCGATACGACTAGTTGTTACTGACAACGAGGACGTTGCGACCAGTATTATTCGCGCCACAAATTCGCAAACCGCAGTCAACAGCAGCGATATGGTCGCTCTCACGAACTTTCAGCGGCGGCTAGAGACCTACTATCAGCAGGATCAGCTCGACGTCGGACTGACGTATGAGAGGCGCGCTGGTCAGTTCTACTTCCGAGACGTGACTCGCGCACGCACCGTCTCGATAATCCAGCAGATGCGCGCCGTTGCCGCGACATTTCTCGATCTACCCCATGTTGCCGCGAGGTATCCTCAGCATCTATATGAAGAAGTCGGTGAGAGGATTTTCGACGACCAGCACCACCTTGCTCCCTACGTCGCATCGGCATTCGCGGCCTACCGCCTTGAAACTGCATTCAGCACCAACCTCGAGGCTGAATTCAAGCCAATCAGGTACCACATCCTCACCGCGGTCACTTATCGCACACTCGGCGGGGACCCCTTACCGCTGAATAACGGGAAGGTCGACAGTCGAAGCAGGTTACTAGTTGAATCCTTGAAGAAGCCCGACTACGTGACGGTATTTCGCGACGCGGCAGTCGCGGTATTGGATGCAAACGGGGGTTCCATCCCGACCCGAGACAGGTTGAAACGCCAGCCATTTACCACCGAACTGATCGATACTCTACGTGCAAGCAATTAGTTCGCACAGAAATCTCGCATCAACCATGTATATTAATCTAAACCGGTTCATCCACAGAAATCGCTCGCTGGCCGAACACTACACGCGCGCAGCCGAGCCGGCGCGGCACAACCGGCTGTGTGGCCACTACTTCACAGTAGGTGTGCTGTGCAAAATTTCTTAACGTGGCTGGACTCGTCACCTGACGACGAACGCCGCATGCGAGAGTTGGTTAGGATGTTCGACGGTCCCGCAACACTCGATGAGATCGGGATCGGGCAGATCCGGGATGCGTTCTCGGACATGCTGTTCCCCGGGACCTCCACGGTGCACACGCGTGCTCGGTACCTGTTGCTGGTGCCGTGGAGCTTCGTGGCCGCGGCCCGGACCTCGTCGGGCGCGGAGCTGGCGGCCAAGGCACGTCGGTCCGAACTAGAGGTGATCAAAGCACTACAAGGGTCCGCACAGACCGGAGTAATCGGCGCTGCGGTGGGCACCGCGATCAAGGACGTGCCGTCGAACCTTTACTGGTCTGCGCTCAAGGCCTACGGGATTCTCAGGTCTGGCAAGCCTCGCACCGGGCTTCGTCAGGTCAAGAGCGCCTCGGACGAGCCCGACTGGAACATGCCGATCGAGGCACCGTCGGGCTTCCCGCGGCAGGTCGACGGGCTCGACCTGCTCCGAAGCGAAGCAGTCTGGTTGCGAGACCGCATCACCCACTCGGTGCCGGGCACCTACCTCACGCATCTACTGCGATCGAAGGAATTCGCCGAGTTCGCGGCTCCGGCCCCGTGGGACCACGCGGCGCTGGATACGGCCAGTCCGGCGATTAGGGAGCAGGTCGACCACGCGGAGTTGTTCTCCACCGCGATCCACGGTGCCCAGTTGCTCTACAACCTCATGCTCGCCGAGCAGTTCGCCGACGAGTTCGCTGAGCGCATCGACGATCCGGACTACTACCGCCAGGCCCTCGTGGACTGGACTGCCGAGACACAGCGCATCGCCCAGCGCCTTACTGATTGGAATCGAGGCCGATTCTGGGACATCGTGCTCGGCCAAAACCCACGTGTCAGCATCGTCACCCAGCAGTTCGTGGATACCTGGCTCGACGTCGTTGTCCGCAACGTCACCGTCGACCCCGACTCCCCCACCGCCCGCCGGCTGATCGCGGATCGGGAGTACCAGACCAAGGGCTCGCTTGCGCGCCTGCGCAATCGGCGCCAACTCGGCAACTGGCGCGGCGCGTCGGCGCCCGGTGCCCTGCACTACCGGTGGGACCGGGTCAATCGCCTGACCGAGGACATCTTCACGGGGGTAGACCGTGCTAGCTCCTAAGGATCGCACCACGCTCGTCGAACACCTCCGCCCGCCGGACGGCGCCAAGGTAACCCGACTCGTCGGCACCACGTTCACGCTGGACTTGATCGCTGCGTTCCTCCCGGCGTTGGCGATCACCGGCGACGACACCGACGTGGGCGACTCCATCCCCGTGCTGGCGGCCCTGCGCAACAGTATCGGCGTCATCGACATCTTCCCGCAGTGCGGCCAGATCGCCGTCCCCCGTTCGACGTCCCGCCTGCTGTCGCTACTTGAGCCCGCCATCCACCCCGTCGTCGCCCCACCCGCACGCCTGTTCCACCCGAAGGTCTGGATGCTGTTGTGGGAGAACGACGGTGCCTCGCACGCCCGGCTCGTGGTCGCCACGCGCAACCTCACGCTGAGCCACTCTTGGGATGTAGTGGTGAGCCTCGACGGCCGCGTCACCCCTCGGGACGTTGCTGGTAATTCGGGCCTTTCGAGTCTCGTCGACTACCTGCTCTCCCACACCGTGACCCCCGTTTCCACGGGCCGCGTTCGGCTGCTGCGCGAGTTCCAGCGAGCCATCGCGCGGGTCGAATGGCAGGAACCGGACAGGGACGTTGCACTCCACGCAATCCATGTCCTCGGCCTCGGCGGTCAGCCGCCGCGGATCGACTTCGGAGGATCTAGGCGGCTGATCATTTCACCGTTCCTCGGCGACGACGCGCTGCTGGGGATGGCCTCCGATCGTCACCCGAACACCCTTGTGTCTACTCAGGGCGCGATCGACAAGCTGAAGCCTCGGACTGCTGCCGCACTCACGGACATGTACATCCTCAACCCGGATGCCGCTGTCGCGGACGACACCAACGCTGTTTCCTCGCTACCGGCCGCGCTCCACGCCAAGCTGTACGTCGTTGACCAGCCGCGAGCTCGCTCTCGGATGCTCGTCGGCTCCGCGAACGCTACCCACGCCGGCTTCAACGGCAACGTTGAGGTGCTCCTCGAGTTCTCCGGGCCGACCAAACTGATCGGTGTCGAGCAGGTGACCGGCAAAGACGGACTCGGCAGCCTTCTCGTCTCCACGAAACCTGAAGAAGCACCCGCTGAGGTCGTTGAGGATGATGAGACCGCGCGGCGGCTTGCAGGTGCACTGCGGATGCTGGCGTCGCGGCCGCTCGCAGCGACGGTGTCCCACAGCGACAACGGCTACACGCTGGCGCTGTCAGGTCCCGCACCGGCGTCGTCATCAGATGTTTCGCGGCTCGAGTGCTGGCCGCTGACCGTCCCGCGGCAACGGCATGATCTCGCGTCGGGCTCAGCGGTTGACCTCACGTTCACCGACCTTGCGCTCGAGGACGTCACGGCGCTGTTCGTGTTCAGCGTGACAGGACACGCTGGCATGTCCCGGTCCACCGTCGTCATCGCCGACCTCCGCGGTGAGCGACAGGGCCGAGTCGACGCGATCGTCACATCGATGATCAGCAACGCCAACGACTTCCAGCGTCTCCTCGAGCTCCTACTGTCGTTCGGCGGCCGTTTCGGCTCCGCGCCACCGCCGCTCGGGGACGACGACGCGGATGTCACGCCGAGCTGGGAGACACCGCGCAACGAACTGTTCGAGGTCCTGATGCGCGCCGCGGCAGACGGTCCCGACTCTTTGGACCGATTGAGCGGCGTCGTCGAGAGCATCATCCGGGCACACGACCCCAACAAGGTATTGCCCGACGGGTTCACTGAACTATGGAACGCTGTGAGTTCCGCGCGTGGAAGGCGTGCCGATGACGAATGACCCGGACGTGACTCTGGGCGGTCTGCGACCGTTTCAGCGCGACACCGTCGACCACGTCACCGAGCGTTTCTTCGGCGCCGATCCGACACGCCGATTTCTAGTGGCCGACGAAACCGGCTTGGGCAAGACCCTCGTCGCTCGCGGCGTGATCGCCCGGGCCGCCGAGCGCAAGGACGGACCTTTCACAGTCGTCTACGTGTGCTCCAACCTCGATCTTGCACGTCAGAACGTGATCCGCCTCGGCGGAGACGGCGACATCCATCAGATCACCACGCGCTTGAGTCTGATTAACCAGGAACGCCGGCGGCCGAAGAACGGTGGGCGACGCGGTATCGAGATCATCGCGCTGAGTCCGCGCACATCAGCTCCCACCTCGGGCAACCAGACGGGTATTGGGGATGAGCGGGCACTCCTGCTGATGCTCTTACAAGATGGTCTCCAGCTGACTGGGCGGCGGAAGCTGTCAGCGCACATGTTGTTACACGGGGCCAAGAAGCCTGCAACGTTCCTCACCGCGGCCGAACGTTACCGGGCTCGGCACCGCGCGAATATCGCACAGTCGGTCGACGAGCGGTTCATCCAACTGTTGGAATCGACGGTCGAAGAGGGCCTCTCCGATCGCGAGCGATTCGACGAGATGCTCGATGAGCTCATGCCCCGGCGTGGCCGGTTGGCGGCGACGCCCGAGCCTCCGAAGGAGCGCGCCGGTGAACTGCGTAGCCTTATCGGACGGATGCGGGGGAACCTCGCTCGGCTCGGCGCCGAGTCCCTACACCCCGACCTCGTGATCCTGGACGAGTTTCAGCGATTCACCGACATCCTAAACTCCGACAGCGACCTCGGCAGCACGGCGAGTGGGCTGTTCGCACACGACACCGCCCGGGTCCTGCTGTTGTCCGCAACCCCGTTCGCCTCGTTCGGGGAGCGTGGTGACGACGGCCTTGACCTGCACCACGACGACTTCGTCACGACCATCGAGAAACTCGCCGACGGCGGCTCCGATACCGACCGCCCGGCGCGGATCGGATCCCTGCTGTCTCGTTATCGGAATGAACTGACCTCGCACCAAGACCCCACGGCAACCGGTCAGCAGATCCGGTCTGAGCTGCTCGCGCTGCTGTGTCGCACCGAGCGACCTGCGTCCGCAGTCGACAGTATGGTGGCCGAGCCGGCGCCATCGCCTGCGGTCGTCGATCCGACCGATGTCGCATCTTGGGTCGGCCTCCGGAAGCTCGCTCAGCGCGTCGACGCCCGCCTGCCACTCGACCTGTGGAAGTCGGTGCCACATCTCGCTCATTTCATGGGGGACTACCAGGTCGGTAGGAAGACAGCTGCGCAGCTCGATGACCCCGAGACCGGGCAAACGGCCGGCGTCGCGCGGTCGATCGACGGCGAAGCCGTGAAGCGATTCGAGCCGATCCCGCTCGGGAACGCACGGCTGCGCGCTCTCACATCAGACACCACGGAGAACGGGTTGTGGCGCTTGGTGTGGATGCCACCCAGCCTCCCATATCTGACTCCGGGTGGCCCATTCGCCGAAGTCGACGCACACGAGATCAGCAAGCGGCTCGTGTTCTCGTCCTGGACCGCGGCACCGACATCGATATCGACATTGCTCAGCTACGACGTGAATGCACGCATCGCTGAGGCGAGCGGGCAGCACCACGAGTACGACACGGAGAAGTTACGGTCCCACACCCGCCTGACGTATCGAGTGGAGGCCGATCGCCAGCGTTCGATGAGCGCCTTCATCTTGTTCTTCCCATTTCCAGAGCTGGCCACCGTCGGCGATCCACTGGCAGCGGCCCATCGTGAGGGTGGAATGGCGTCGCCCGACGCCCTGGAGGCGGACGTCGCGCGATCGCTCGTCGCCGCCGATTCTCGACCGCTCGCCCCGTGGCTCTTGGCGCTGTCGTACCCCGATCCGCTCCTTCACAGCGTCGTCAGTCGGCTCGACAACGGCGGCATTGCGGACGCGCTGACCACTGAGGACGACGCGGGACGGGCGCTTCGCGCGCATGCGCAGCTGGCGCGCGACACCGTCGGAGCCGCCGACCGGCGCGGTGAGCCGCACCCCGCGACCGTCGACGATGCTCGTCTGGTCGCCCAGATCGCCGCGCACTCCCCCGCGAACTGCGCCTGGCGAGCCCTCGGCCGATTGCCGCGGGACACGTCGTCGGTCAGTCCGACGGCACGGTGGCAAGCTGCGGCGACCATCGCCACCGCATTGCGATCGGTGTTCAACCGCTGGGATTCAGCGCTGCTTCTTGACGGTCTCTACGCGCCGGGTTCGGACGGAGATTCGTACTGGCAGCGCGTACTTCGCTACTGCGCTGACGGCAATCTGCAGGCGGTGCTCGATGAGTACCTCTTCCAGCTGTGTCAGGAGCGAGGCTCGGGACGAGTCGACGATACGGAGATCCGGAAGATCGCAGAAGATGCCGCGACCGCGATCAGCCTTCCGGCGGCATCGCATCGAGCTCACGACCCCGCCGACCCGCGCGGCGAGGGCATCGAGTTCTTCGGCTCGCGCTTCGCGCGGCAGTACACGAAAGCCGCCGACGACGCCTCTGTTCGGCCGGCCACGGTACGCGCCGCATTCAACTCGCCGTTCTGGCCGTTCGTGCTGGCAACGACGAGTGCGGGGCAGGAAGGCATCGACTTTCACACCTGGTGCCACACCGTAGTGCACTGGAACGTGCCGGCCAACCCCGTCGACTTCGAACAGCGCGAGGGGCGCGTCAACCGCTTCCGTGGTCATGCGGTGCGCAAGAACATCGCGGAGGCACACGGCCCGCAGATGCGGCAGAGCGAGAACCCGTGGGCGACCGGCTACGACCTCGCAGCTCAAGCGCTCGGGGCCGCCGAGGAGGTTCCTGGGCTACGCCCCGACTGGATATACCCAGGCAAGCACAAGATCAATCGTGAAGTGCTGCCGTACCAGCTCAGCGTTGACGCGGCGAAGCTGCAGCGGACCCGTCGACGAGTCGCTTTGTACCGGTTGGCGTTTGGCCAGCAACGACAGGAGGACCTCGTCGAGACCCTCGACGCGTCGGACCTCAGCGACGCTGACGCCGACCGGTTTCGGATTGATCTGCGTCCACCCGGGTCACGATGACCGCTGAGCGGCAAAGGCGTGGCCCCGGCGATGCGGCTTGCGCCAGTGATCGTTCCGGGGCCTTCGCCGACCATTGTGGGAAGGAACGAGCCGGATGTCAACGACACGACAAGACTCACCTAAAATGCGGCTCTCCTGACGCATCTGTGGGTGGCCGGGCGCGCCTGAACGAGCGCACGCCGTTCTCCGCCTAGGTTTCTGAGCTGTCGAGGAACAGGAACCAGGTGTCGAGGAGAACGGCGTGCGGGATGTCAG
>NZ_BAABFR010000069.1:0-27143 GCF_039541155.1 Tsukamurella soli | reverse complement strand
AAGTCGGATCTTAGCCATGTCGTTCTGTGACCCAAGGAGTTGGGACTAGTGGTTGTCTTCCTAAGACCGCTTGGCCTCCGACTTCTGGGTGGCGCCGGGGTCTACGGCTCCGACGCGTCGGCGGGTGATCTGCGCGTCGACGGTGACGCGGGGCTCGCCGCCGGCGCCGACGGCGGCGCCCACCTGCTGCTCGGCGTCACCGCTCCCGGCGGCGAGCGCTGGTTCCTGCTGCCGCCCGGACATCCCGGCGTCACCGTCGAACCCGTCTCCCCCCTGGACCATTCGCGTGCGCTCGCGCGGATCACGGTGTGCGGCACCCTCTTTCCCGATGAGCTCGAGGTGACGGGCCTCACCACCGACGAGTTGCGTTCGTGGGCCGTCACCTTCGCGGCGGCCGAGGCTGCGGGAATCGCCGCGGCCTGCGTTGACGTCGCCGCGGAGTACGCCCGGGTGCGGGAGCAGTTCGGGCGGCCGATCGGATCGTTCCAGGCGGTCAAGGCCCTCTGCGCTGAGATGCTCTGCCGCGCGGAGCTCGCCGCCGCTTTGGCCTGGGACGCGGGACGCGCCGCCGACGACGCCTCGTCCGGTCGCGGCGCCGACCAGGCCCAGCGCCGTCGCGGCGAGCACCGGTTCGCGGCCGCGGCCGCAGGGGCGCTCGCCCTCGACGCGGCTGTGGACAACGCCAAGGACCTGATCCAGGTGCTCGGTGGTATCGGCTTCACCTGGGAGCACGACGCGCACCTGTACCTGCGACGCGCCGTCGCGACCCGACAGCTGCTGGGCGGGACCGCGGGCTGGCGCACCGCCACCGTCGCCGTGGCCCGGTCCGGCGTACGCCGCTCGGCCACGATCGTGCCGGATCCGGAGCGCGTCGATCTCGCCGGGATACGCTCGGCGGCTGCGGGATTCGCGGCGCTTCCCGTCGGTGTGCGGCGCGCGGCGCTCGCCGAGTCCGGCTATCTGGTGCCGCACTGGCCGCCGCCCCACGGGCTCGGCGCCGACGCCGCGACCCAACTCGCGATCGACGCCGCCCTGGCCGCGGAGGGCGTCGAGCGCCCCGACCTGGTGATCGGCGCCTGGGCGGCGCCCACGATCCTCGCCCACGGCACGGCCGCGCAGGCGACCCGCTTCGTGGGCCCCACGCTGCGCGGTGAGATCACCTGGTGTCAGCTCTTCAGCGAGCCCGAGGCCGGGTCCGACCTCGCGTCGCTGCGCACCCTCGCCACGCGCGTCGCTGGTGGCTGGTCGCTGCGGGGCCAGAAGGTGTGGACCTCCCTCGCGCACGAGGCGGACTGGGCGATCTGCCTCGCCCGCACCGACCCCGCCGCGCCGAAACACAAGGGCATCACCTACTTCCTGGTCGACATGCGCTCCCCCGGCATCCGGATCCGCCCACTCCGTGAGATCACCGGCGACGAGCGGTTCAACGAGGTGTTCCTCGACGGCGTCGTGGTGCCGGACGACTGCGTCGTGGGCGAGGTGAACGGCGGCTGGCGGCTCGCCCGGACGACGCTGGCCAACGAGCGGGTCGCGATGAGCGGAGGTTCGCCGCTCGGGGACGCGGTGGAGGCCCTCCTGGCCTCGTCGGCGGACACCGACACCGTCGGCGTCCTCGTCGCCGAGGCTGCCGGGTGCGCGGCCCTCGACGCCCGGTCGGTGCTGGCGCGCCTGGACGGCCGCGACCCGGGCGCGGGGTCCAGCGTGCGCAAGCTGATCGGGGTCCGGCACCGGCAGGCGGTCGCGGAGGCCGCGCTCGTCGCGTGCGGGCCCGACGGTGCCGGCTCCGCCCCGAACGTCGACGCCGTGCAGTACGAGTTCCTGCTCAGCCGGTGCCTGTCGATCGCCGGCGGTACGTCTCAGATCCTGCGGAACGTGGCGGCCGAGCAGCTCCTCGGCCTGCCCCGGGGGTGAGACCCGCCGGCACCGGCCCAGCGACAGAAGTCAGAACCTCTCAGCCCAAGGAGGACAGGATGAAGATCACCGTCGGAGGCATGTGCACCGGCTTCGGTATCTGCGAGAACATCCGACCGGACGTGTTCGAGGTCGGTGACGACGGTCTCGCCCACATCGTGGCGGACGAGCTCACGGAGGACGACCGTGCGGATCTCGAACTCGCCGTCGCCGAGTGCCCGACCCAGGCGTTGCGCCTCGACGGCTGACCCGCCGCACGGTCGACTCGGACTATACGTGTCATAACGGTGTGAATCCGTCGAATGGTCTGCAATCGTTTGCCCTGCCGCATCGGCGCGCCGTAGGTTGAGTCGGTCCCGCGTCCGGCGGGACGGCACGCCCGCAGCGAAGTCCGGTCACAATCCGGCACTGTCCCGCAACGGTGAAGCCCCTGCTCCGGGGGACGAGTCCGGTCGCCTCGCTGGTGTGACCGTGGCACAACCCCTCGGGTGAAGGGTGTTTCGTGCGGGGCTCGACGCTGCCCCGGTGAACTTCCTCATCCCTGTACGGATAGGGATAGACATGAGCAACACCTGGTCTCGGCTCGGCGAGATGCGACGCGGCCTCACACCGCGCGAACGCCACCGGATGATCGAGATGTTCCTGGTGATCGTCGCGATGAACGGCTTCGGCTGGGGGATCTTCGTGTGCGCGATCATGCCGCACCACTTCAGGTACACCGGGCTCGGTCTCGGCATCGGGGTCGCGCTCACGGCGTGGACGCTGGGCGCGCGGCACGCCTTCGACGCCGACCACATCTCGGCGATCGACAACGTGACGCGCAAGCTGATGGCCGACGGGCAGCGCCCGCTCGCCACGGGATTCTTCTTCGCCTTGGGACATTCGTCGATCATCGTCGCGGTCGGCGCCGGCATCGTCGTCGCCGCGAAGGCGGTGTTCGGCGCGATGGTCGATCCGAACTCGGCCTACGAGACCGTGGGCGGACTGATCGGGACCGGGCTGGCCGCTGCGTTCCTGTATTTGATCGCGCTGCTGAACCTGGTCGTGCTGTCGGGGATCGTGAAGGTCTTCCGGGACATGCGGCGAGGCGTGTACGACGAGGAGGAGCTCGAGCGGCAGCTGCAGTCGCGCGGGCTGATGTACCGGTTCTTCGGGCGCTGGATGCGCTCCATCACCAGGACCTGGCACATGTTCTTTGTCGGGGTGGTGTTCGGGATCGGGTTCGACACCGCCACCGAGGTGCTCCTGCTCGCCGCGACCGCGGCGGCGGCGACCCAGGGCCTGCCGTGGTACGCGGTGATAGCCCTGCCGCTGCTGTTCGCCGGGGGCATGACGCTGTTCGACACCATCGACGGCTGCTTCATGAACGTCGCCTACGGTTGGGCCTTCGCGCGTCCGGTGCGCAAGGTCTACTACAACCTGGTGATCACCGGGCTGTCGATCCTGGTCGCGTTCGTGATCGGCACGATCGAGATCTGCGGGCTGCTGTCGACCGAACTGCACCTGAGCGGTGGCTTCTGGGACTTCATGGCGGACTTCGACATCAACACCGCGGGTTTCATCGTGGTCGGCGTGTTCCTGGTCGTGTGGGTCGCCGCCATCGTCTACTGGCGGTTCGCGCGGGTCGAGCAGCGCTGGAGTGGCGCCGCGAGTGCGCCGCAGCGCGTCCGCGAGATCGAGCTCGACGCCGACTGATCCACCCGGGCCGTCAGCCCTTGATCTCCTCGGCGGCGAACATGCGGGCTGGGTCGTGGTCAGCGAAGTACCCCGAGACCGCCCCGGCGAGCTCGGGGTCCGACCACGTCGAGCCCGCGGCGTCGAAGCGGCGCTCCACGGTGGGCGGTGCGATCAGGGCGACCATCGACCCGTGCACCACGAACACCTGACCGTTGATCTGGGCCGCCGCGGGCGAGGCGAGGAACGAGACGAAGCGTGCCACGTGCTCCGGCGCGAGCGGGTCGACTCCCCCGCCGTCGGACGATGCGCCGAACACACCCGCCGTCATGGCGGTCCGCGCGCGCGGGCAGATCGCGTTGGCGGTCACCCCGTATCGGGCGCATCCGCGTGCCGCGGCAACCGTGAGGGCGACGATGCCGGCCTTGGCCGCGGCGTAGTTGGGCTGCCCCACCGACCCGAACAGGAACGCCTCCGACGCGGTGTTGATCAGTCGGCCGTACACGGCGCGGCCGGCCCGCTTCGACGCGTCCCGCCAGTACGCCGTGGCGCCGCGGGACAGCAGGAAGTGCCCGCGCAGGTGCACGCGGATCACCGCGTCCCACTCGTCGTCGGTCATCGAGAACAGCATCCGGTCGCGGCAGAATCCCGCGTTGTTGACCACCACGGCCGCGCCACCCACCTCGTCGGCGGCCGCCAGCAGGGCATCCGCGGTGCAGCGGTCGGCCACGTCGCCCACCACCGCGCGGGCGCTCCCCCCGGCCGCGGCGATCTCGTCGGCCACGTCGTGCACCGACTCCGACACGTCGCCGGCGACCACGGTGGCGCCCGCTGCCGCGAGTGCGAGTGCCTCGGCCCGCCCGAGCCCCGCGCCCGCGCCCGTCACCACGGCTACTCGACCATCCAGCACTCCCACGTGAGCCTCCATCTTGAAACGTGTTCTATCGCGGCTCGAACTCCACTTCGGGGCACCGTCCGCCTCGGATCCGCACCGTAATCCTAGAACGTGTTCTACAGTGGCGTCATGCGGATCGCGTTCACCGAGCAGCAGGAGCGGTTACGGGCCGAGCTGCGCGACTACTTCGCGCACCTGATGACCGACGAACGGCGCGTGGCGCTGCGCTCGGCCGGCGGTGAGTACGGGGGCGGCGACGTGTACCGGGAGATCACCCGCACGCTCGGCAAGGACGGCTGGCTCGCGCTCGGGTGGCCGGAGGAGTACGGCGGGCAGAACCGGCCCGTCCTCGACCAACTGATCTTCACGGACGAGGCGGCGATCGCCGGCGTGCCGGTGCCGTTCCTGACGGTGAACACCGTCGGCCCCGCCATCATGGCCGGCGGCACCGACGAGCAGCGGGCGCGCTTCCTCCCCGGAATCGCCGCCGGCGAGATCCACTTCTCGATCGGGTACTCCGAGCCGGAGGCGGGCACCGACCTGGCGTCGCTGCGCACCCGCGCGGTCCGCGACGGCGACGAGTTCGTCATCACCGGGCAGAAGATGTGGACCAGCCTCATCGAGTACGCCGACTACGTCTGGCTGGCCGCCCGCACCGATCCCGAGGCCGCCCGGCACCGGGGCCTGTCGATCCTGATCGTCCCCACCGATGCCGACGGCTTCTCCTGGACCAAGGTGCACACGGTCGCGGGACCCGGAACCAGCGCGACGTACTACGACGGCGTCCGCGTACCCGCCGACGCCGTGGTCGGCGAGCTCGACCAGGGTTGGCGGCTGATCACCAACCAGCTCAACCACGAACGCGTGGCGCTCACCTCCGCGGCGCCGCTGCAGGATTCGCTGCGTCAGGTGACCGAGTGGGCGCGGCAGACGCGGCTGCCGGACGGCGCGCGGGTGATCGATGCCGAGTGGGTGCAGCTGCACCTCGCCCACGTCCATGCGCACGCCGAATACCTCAAGCTGCGCAACTGGCGCATCGCCTGGGCGGCGGACCGGGCACACCTGACCGGCGACGGTGACGACCAGGCGTACGGACCGGCGGGCGCATCCGCGACCAAGGTGTTCGGGACCGAGTACGCCACCGAGGCGTACCGCCTGCTCATGGAGGTGCTCGGCTCCGCCGCGATCGTTCGGTCCGGCTCGCCCGGCGCCGTGCTCGCGGGCCGGATCGAGCGCCTGCACCGGTCATCGCTGATCCTCACGTTCGGAGGCGGCACCAACGAGATCCAGCGGGACATCATCGCGGGTACCGCGTTGGGCCTGCCGGTCACCCGATAGGCGCGAGAGGACAGAAGTGGACTTCACCGCATCCGAGGCGAGCATCGACCTCGCCGCGCTCACCCGCCGACTGCTGCAGGCGTGGGCGGACTCCGGCCCCGCCATCCACACGGTGGCGGGCGTCCGCCCCGGCTTCGACGTGGCGCTGTGGTCCCGGCTCGCGTCGGCCGGGGTGTTGGACGCGGCGCTCCCGCAGCAGGTCGGCGGCGGTGGCTTCGGCCTCGAGGAGCAGTGCGCGATCCTGGGCGAGATCGGCCGCACCACGGCCCCCGCACCGTATCTCGCCTCGATCGCGGTCGGTGCCGCCACCGTCGGGCGGTTCGGCACGCCCGCGCAGATCGAGCGCTGGGCCGTCCCCGTCGTGCGCGGCAGCGCCACCGTGGCGCCCGCGCTGGCCGAGCCGGGCCCCGGCACCGTCGTCGCCGACCGCCCCGACGCGGGCCTACGGCTCGACGGTGCCCGCACCGCCGTCCCGAGCGGGGCGTTCGCCGACACCGTCCTGGTCGAGGCGTCCACCCCGGACGGGCCGGTCCTCGCGCTGCTCGACCGCGGTGCGCGGGGGCTCACCATCGCACGGCAGGAGGTGGTCGACGGTGACGACGCCGCGCTGCTCGAGTTCGACGGTGTCGAGGTGCCCACAGACGGCGTCCTCGACGGCGCCGAGGCGGCCGCATGGGCGCGCCGGCGGGCGACGATCGGGTGGTGTGCGTGGCAGCTGGGAGTGCTGGACGCCGCACTGCACGCCACCGCCGAATACGCACGCACGCGTGAGCAGTTCGGTAAGCCGATCGGCTCGTTCCAGGCGGTCAGGCAGCGCCTCGCGGACGCGTACATCGACGTCGACGCCGTCCGGCTGACGCTCACCGAGGCCGTGTGGCGCGAGACTGCGGGCCTGCCCTCCGGCGAGGCGGTGGCGACCGCCAAGTTCTGGGCCGCCGAGGCCGGGCACCGCGTCGCGCACACCGCGGTCCACGTGCACGGTGGCGTCGGTATCGACACCGACCACCCCACGCACCGCTACTTCGTCGCCGCCAAGCGCGCCGAGTTCGCGCTCGGCAGCGCCACCGCCCAGCTCCGCACCCTCGGCCGGCTGCTCGCCGGCGCTTGACCAGACCCGAACCAGGAGGCGATCGTGACCGAGACCAGGCCCGTCACACATACATCCGTCGTTGGGACCACCGAGCTCCCCGCGTCGGCGGACTACGTGGTGGTGGGCTCCGGTAGCGCCGGGGCGATCGTCGCCAGCCGGCTCGCCGACACCGGTGCCCACGTCGTGCTGCTCGAGGCCGGTCGGAACGACGACACCCGGCTCACCCGCATCCCCGGCATGATCACGATGGTCCACACGGTGCCGCAGTTCAAGGCGAAGGTCGCGTGGAAGCAGTACTCGGTGCCGCAGAAGTTCGCCCACGACAGGCGGATCCCGATGACCCGGGGCAAGGTGCTGGGCGGCTCGAGCTCGATCAACGGCATGCTGTTCGTGCGGGGCAACCGCGCCAACTACGACGGCTGGGCCGCCGAGGGGTGCTCCGGGTGGAGCTACGACGAGGTGCTGCCCGCCTTCAAGCGGCTGGAGAACTGGCAGGATGGGGCGAGCGACGTCCGCGGCGAGGGCGGCCCCATCCAGGTCACCCGGCAGCGCGACCTCACCGGGGCCGCACGGAGTTTCATGACGGCGGCCGCTCAGACGCTGGCCGCGCCCGTGATCGAGGACTACAACGGGCCCGACCAGGAGGGCATCAGCATCTTCCAGCAGAGCGTGTCCGGCGGCATCCGGTACAGCTCCGCCCAGGGATACCTGCGCCGCGGGCGGCCCGGCCTCACCGTCGTCGTCGGGGCGCACGTCGCCCGCGTGGCGATCGAGCGCGGCCGGGCCACCGGCGTCGAGATCCTCACGGGCACAGGACGTCGGGTGATCCGCGCAGAGCAGGAGGTGATCGTCTCCGGCGGCACCATGGGCTCGCCGCACATCCTGCTGTTGTCCGGCATCGGTCCGGCGGAGCAGCTGCGCGAGCACGGCATCGACGTGGCCGCCAACCTGCCCGTCGGCCAGAACCTGCACGACCACCTGTTCGTGCCGATGACCTACCTGATGAAAAGCGCCGTGCACAAGGGCACCCCGCTGCACTTCGCGAGCGGCTTTCTGCGGGAGCAGCGCAGGCCCGGCAGCTCGTGGTTCGGCCGCACCGTCTTCGAGGCGTGTGGGTTCGTCCGGACGTCGTTCGCCAAGGACATCCCCGACATGCAGATCCACACGCTGCCGTGGAGCTACCCCGTGCCCAACCAGGACGAGGACAAGCTGCACAGGGTGGACACGCGCCCGGCCCTCACCATCTTCCCCACGCTGATCTACCCACACAGCCGCGGGGAGCTCCGGCTCGCCTCCGCGGACCCGCTCGACTCGCCGCTGATCGACCCCGCGTATCTGTCCGACCCGGTGGACACCGAGTTCCTGCTCGAGGGCATCGCGATGATCCGCGAGATCATGGCGCACAGGTCGATCGCAGGAGGTGTCGACGGCGAGTTCGCACCCGGCGATTCGTTCCGCGACCCGCTCGCGATGCGCCGGGAGCTGCCCACCCGCGTCCATTCCGTGTACCACCCCGTGGGCACATGTCGGATGGGCACCGACGAGCGCGCCGTCGTCGACCCCCAGCTGCGCGTGCGCGGCATCGACGGCCTGCGGGTGGCCGACGCGTCGATCATGCCGAATGTCACCGGCGGCAACACGAATGCGCCGTCGTACATGATCGGCGAGATGTGCGCAAAGCTTCTCGGGGCATGAGCGCGTCCGCCGCAGCGGCCACCGTGACCGACCTGCTGCTGATGCGCGCCGGTGATCGGTCGACCGGCCTCCTGTTCGAGGACCGCCGGTGGACGTGGGCCGAATGTATCGAGGCTGCAGAGGGTTACGCCACCGCCCTGCGTGAACTGCGGCCCGCCGATGGTCCGTTCCACATCGGGATCCTCGCCGACAACATCCCCGAGTTCTCCCACGCGATCGGCGGCGCCGCGCTGTCCGGCGCGGTCCTCGTGGCGCTCAACGACACCCGCAGCGGCGCCGCGCTCGCGCGGGACGTCGCGCGCACCGACTGCGCTGTGGTGCTCGCAGACGCGGCCCACCTGCAGCAGGCGGGTGAGACGCGCGTCCCGGTCCTGCAGATCGACGGTGACGACTGGTGCGCCCGCGCGGCTCCCGGCCGCAGCGCACCCGTGCCGGTCGGCGAGCGTGCGCCGAGCGACCTGTTCATGCTGGTGTTCACCTCGGGTACCAGCGGAGATCCCAAGGCGGTCAGGATCACCCACGGTGCGATCGCGGGATCGGCGGTGTACATGGCCGACCGCTGCGGGCTCGGCGCGGACGACGTCGCGTACGTGTCCATGCCGCTGTTCCACACCAACGCGCTGATCACCGGGTGGGGCGTCGCGCTCGCTGCGGGCGCGGGCCTCGCACTGCGACGCCGGTTCTCGGCCCGCGGGTTCCTATGCGACGTAAGGCGGTTCGGTGCCACCTACGCGAACTACGTCGGCGCCCCACTCGCATTCATCCTCGCCACGGAGGAGCGCCCGGACGACGCCGACAACCCGCTGCGCATCGTCTACGGCAACGAGGGTCGCGCGGGCGACACCGCCGAGTTCGCGCGGCGGTTCGGCTGCCGCCTGCTCGACGGCTACGGCTCGAGTGAGCTGGGCCTCGTCATCGGCCGGACACCGGACACGCCGCCCGATGCCCTCGGACCACTGCCGGCCGGTGCCGCCGTGCTCGGCATCGAGGGCGGACAGCCGTGCCCGCCTGCGCGATTCGGGCCCGACGGTGGCCTGGCCAACCCCGAGGAGTCGGTCGGTGAGCTGGTCAACACCGCCGGGGCCGGCGGCTTCTCCGGCTACTACAACGACGCGGCGGCCACCGCGGCGAAGCTCCGCGGCGGCTGGTTCCGCACGGGCGATCTGGCGTACGTCGACGAGGCCGGGTTCGTGTACTTCGCCGGCCGGACCGCCGACTGGCTGCGGGTGGGCGGCGAGAACCTCGGCACCGCACCCATCGAGCGGATCCTGTTGCGCCATCCCGCGATCGTGGAGGCCGCCGTCTACGCCCTGCCCGCCGACGGCGTGGGCGACCAGGTCGCCGCAGCGGTGGTAGTTCGACCGGGCGCAGAGCTGACGTGCGCCGAATTCGCCGAGTTCCTCCAGGCCCAGCCCGATCTGAGTACGCGTCAGCGGCCGACCCGGTTGCGGATCGAATCCGCACTCCCCCATACCGCCTCGTTCAAGGTCGCCAAGCGCCGGCTCGCCGCCGACGGTGTCGCCGCCACCTCCGCCGTGGAGAGGGCGTCGACCTGATGACCGCCGGCCGGGGACCGGCGCAGGTCGGTCAGCGCGGGGTCGTAGCGTGCGCGCACGCGGACCGAGGCTGCGGCTCCGGCCACCAGGGCGCGCGCCTCGGCGAGGCGAGACGTCGAGATCCGCACCGCGGCGCTGTCCGGGCCGTCGCGATGAGCCATCACCCAGTCGAAGATCAGCCAGTCGAGGCTGCCCCCGGCCACCTCCGGGGCTGCATCGGGTGCCGCCGCAGCCGCGGTGATCCGTTCCAGCGCAGTGCGATGTTCGTCGAGGGATGCCTGCTTGTCGACTCCCGAGCTGTCGTTCAGCAGCATCGTGAGCCCGGCGGGCAGCCGACGGCCGTCGTCGGTGATGATCAGCCACCGTGCGCCGCGCCAGGCGACGTCCTCATCGACCCAGTACAGTCCCGCGTGGCCGCTGATCACGCCGGGTGCCGCCGTGTCGAGCGATCCGTCGAACGGCGCCGGTCCGGCGAGGTCGATCGCATGCCGCAGCCGGATGCCCATCAGCGCCGCCGTACCCAGTATCTCGGCAGCGCGCACGTCCGCGCGCATACCTGCCGCGGCTAGGGCGTCGTCGTACTCGACCGTGGTCCGGTCGATCGCCTGATAGGCCTCACCGAGTCCCCGGTATTCGCCCGGCGTCGGTCGTCGGCCGCCGCCCAGCACCTGCCCGAAGCGGCCGGCGATGTCGATGAGCACATCGTCGAGCGCCTCCAGATGGGTTGGCAGCCAACGCTCCGGCTCGGCGCCCGGTAACCCCACAAGCTCCGCCAGCGTCGCGGGGATACCATCGGGCGTACACCAGGAGAAACCGACCTCCTCGTTGCTGTGGTCGATCCGTGGGAGCATCAATTCCGCCCCACCGACGCCACCCAGTCGAGCCAGTCCCCGATCCCGGCGCCGGTCCGCGCGCTGAGCCGGATCACCCGCACGCCCGGGTTCACCGCGGCGAGGTTCGCCTCGAACAGGTCGAGGTCGAAGTCCAGATAGGGCAGCAGGTCGACCTTGTTGACCACCACCAGGTCGACGGCGCGGAACATCACCGGATACTTCAGCGGCTTCTCCTCGCCCTCGGTCACCGCGTACACCATCGCCGACGAGTGCGCGCCCACGTCGAACTCGGCCGGGCACACCAGGTTCCCGACGTTCTCCACCAGGAGCAGATCCAGATCGTCGAGTCGTAGGTCGATGAGCGCTCGCGCGACCATCGGTGCATCGAGGTGGCATTCGCCGCCGAATCCGTTGCCGGTGTTGAGGAGCGCGATCTGGGCGCCCAGGCCGCGTAGTCGGTCGGCGTCGATGCTGGTCTCGATATCGCCCTCGACGATCCCGGTGCGCACGCCGCGGTCCCGGAGCTCCCCCAGGGTGCGTTGCAACAGCGTGGTCTTGCCGGCGCCGGGCGCCGACATCAGGTTGACGCAGGCCACGTTCTGCGCATCGAACGCCGCGCGGTTCGCCGCCGCTGCGCGATCGTTCTCGTCGAAGATCCGCTCCAGCACGTCGATGCGGTCGTCGCCGGTCTGGTAGCCGGTGTGATCGCCGAGCTCGCCGACCGGCGAGTGGCTGTGCGGATGCTCGTGGTCGTGCCGATGCTCGTGGACGGTACCGTCGTCGTGTCGATGGAATCGACCCATGTCAGTTCTCCTCGGATCGGGATGGGGCGGGAGCGGTAAGCGGATCGAAATGCACTGTGGTAACAAGGAATTCCTCACCTGCTACCACGTCCACGGCGCCGGAGCCGCAGGACTCGCAGACCAGGACGAGCGCATGTGTGACGACGGTGTCGGCGCCGCAGCTCCGGCACCGTAACCGCACCGGGACGTGGTCGATCTCCAACCGCGCACCGGCCAGCGGTGTCTCCGCGGTGACCAGTTCCCAGCAGTACAAGAGGGTTTCGGGGACCACCTGCCGCAGTTGCCCCACCCGGAGCTGCACGCGCGAGACGGCCCGGCCGCCCCGTGACCTGTCGACCACACCCACGACGGCGCGGCACAGCGAGAGTTCGTGCACCGCCTCACCTCCTGAGCGTCGCCGACGGCGACTCGCCGAAGCGGCGCCGGTACAGGACGGAGAAGTTCCCCAGATGCGTGAATCCCCACCGCTCGGCCGCAGCCGTCACCGTGAACCCGTCTCCGGGGATCGCCGCCTTCAGTTCCGCGCGGACCTTCAGGAGCCGCTGGTCGCGGATGTAGGCGATCGGAGTGGTCGCCAGGTCCTCGCGGAAACCGCTCTGGATGGACCGCACGCTCATCCCGACATACTCGCTCAGTGCATCGAGCGTGATCTGTTCGGCGAGGTGCTCCGCGATGTAGTCCAGCGACCTCCGGACCGCGGGTCGGCCGGAGGCGGCCGGCCGGCGCAGCCCGCTCGAGTAGTTGTGCTCCTGGATGTACAACAGCGTCGAGATGAGCAGCTCCCCGAGCGCCTCGGTGCCGGACCCTTGCCGCAGTAGCGAACCGGGCGACAGGACCTCGCTCGACAGGATCTGGATCGCGCCGTGCCAGCGGACGGCGGCATCGACGGTCAGGTCGCCGATCGGCTCGAAGACGATGGGCGCGGCCAGGGCACGACCGAGCATCCGCGAGAGCTGCCGCTCCATCGCCGTGCGCTCGATGCGGATGATCAACTGCGGCGAGTCGAGCTCCAGGTGCAGCTGATAATGCATGCCGGGCGACACGACGAGAGCGAAGAACGGTGTGATGGCGTGCCGGATGCCGCCGATGCTCACTGCGGCCTCGCCGACCGTGGTCATGTGGACCGTGAACACCTCCGGCGACTGCGACACGTCCAGCGTGCACGGCACGGCCAGATCGAGGTGTGCCATCGCGACGTCGTGCGTCTGAATCGCGTGCAGCGTCGCGTGGAAGCCCTCCGCATGGCCCGGATCCACCACGATGTTCGACTGCCCCAACAGCATGGATACGAATTCTGTTGCCCCTCTGGGGCTGTCGGACTGCGCAACCAGATGTCCCTGTAGTGCGTTGGGTACGCCACGGGACCGGATCCGACGCCGCACGGGCGTTCGCGTGCGTGCCGTGTCCAGAAAGCTCAGCCGGGACAGGTGGCTGCCGACATCGGCTACCTCGGTCGACATCACACCTCCGATCGCGGTGGTCCCCTTCGCGACCCAACTATCGACCCATTCGCGCACACGGTGCAAGAGAATTGCGTGATTTGGATAGTGAATGCGGGATCTCGATAGCAGACGTCCGGACTATTCCATACTCTCGAACTCGCCGCTCACAGTGGCGCATCCCATTCGAGGAGGTCGACAGTGACCGTTGTGACAGGCGTGTCCGACAGTCCGGCGCAGTCCGGTGACAGCCCGAACCAGCCCCTCGGACCCACGCCGGAGCAGCGACTCGCTGCCCGGTTGAACGATCCGGTGGTAGCCGACTCACTGCTCACGCTGCTCGACCACGCGGACCTCCTGGCGGTGCTGGTCGTGGGGCTCGATCAGCTGGTCGCCCGCAGTGAGGTCATCGGCGACTCGGTGCTCGGCGGCATCGCCGAGCTGCGCGGCGCCGTGCAGACTACAGACGCAGAGCGCCGGCTGGACCCCGCGGCGATCGCCCAGGCGATGGCGGCGGTCGGCATGGTGCTGCCGAAGGTGATGCCGGGAATCGTCGCCGCGGTCGAGTCCGGGGCGGCCGACCGGCTGCTGGGCTCGCCCGGTGTGCCCGGCGCGATCGACGACGTCGATCTGGTCTTCAGCGGCGTGGCGGAGGGGTCGAAGCGCTTCCGCAGCAACCCGGTACGCATCCGGGGCCTCATGTCGGCCACCAAGGCGTTCCGCAACCCCGACGTCCAGCGTGCGCTCAGCTACTTCGCCACGATCACCAAGTCGATCGGCGAGCGGCTCGCCGAGCGGCGTGCACCGTAGCCCGACCGAAGACACGACCACGTCGAGAACCGAGACCTCACTAGAAGAG
Source organism: Tsukamurella soli (assembly GCF_039541155.1). NCBI lineage: Bacteria > Bacillati > Actinomycetota > Actinomycetes > Mycobacteriales > Tsukamurellaceae > Tsukamurella > Tsukamurella soli. The sequence continues at coordinate 13,050 of NZ_BAABFR010000069.1, read as the reverse complement.
AAGGGACGGCATCGGAATGTCATCTGTGCTGTGGTTTCAAGCCGGGGCCTGCTCCGGCAACACGATGAGCTTCCTCAACGCCGAGGAGCCGAACGTCGTCGACCTCATCGTCGACTTCGGCCTGGAGCTGCTGTGGCATCCGTCGCTGGGTATGGAACTCGGAGACAATGCCACCAAGATCTTCACCGACTGCGCCACCGGGGTGCGTCCGCTGGACATCTTCGTGCTCGAGGGCACCGTGATCCGAGGTCCGAACGGATCGGGTTCGATGGACATGTTCGCGGGCCGGCCGATGCTCGAGTGGGTGCAGGAGCTCAGTGAGGCCGCATCGATCGTTGTAGCGATCGGTGACTGCGCCTGCTGGGGCGGCATTCCCGCGATGGCGCCCAATCCCAGCGACTCGACCGGTCTGCAGTTCCACAAGCGCGAACGGGGCGGCTTCCTCGGCCCGGACTGGCGCAGTAGATCCGGGCTGCCGGTGATCAACATCCCCGGCTGCCCGGCCCACCCGGATTGGATCACCCAGATCCTGGTCGCGCTCGCCACCGGCCGGGCCGGGGACATCGCGCTCGACGACCTGCACCGCCCGCAGACCTTCTTCAAGACCTTCACGCAGACCGGCTGCACGCGGATGCAGTTCTTCGAGTACAAACAGTCGACGCTCAGCTTCGGCGAGGGCACCCGAACCGGTTGCCTGTTCTACGAGTTCGGCTGCCGAGGGCCGATGACGCACTCGCCGTGCAACCGGATCCTGTGGAACCGGCAGTCCTCCAAGACCCGTGCGGGGATGCCGTGCCTCGGCTGCACCGAGCCCGAGTTCCCGTTCTTCGATCTGGCCAAGGACACCGTGTTCAAGACCCAGAAGGTGTCCGGCACCATCCCGAAGGAGGTTCCCGAGGGCTCCGACCACATCACCTACATGGCGCATGCCGCTGCCGCGCGGATCGCCGCCCCGCAATGGTCCAAAGAGGACATGTTCGTCGTTTGACCAGTTCTCGTCCGCCCGAGCCCCAGCCCGTTCGGCGCCGGACCAGCCCATCATTCCGGCCTACAGCCCAAGGTTAAGGAAGCACAGCAATGACAGCAGTGGAGAGCGCCGCCAGCTCAGTCGATCTCTTCGTCTCGCCGCTCGGCCGTGTCGAAGGTGACCTCGACGTACGGGTCACCATCGAAGACGGTGCGGTGACCTCGGCATACACAGAAGCCGCGATGTTCCGTGGATTCGAGATCATCCTGAAGGGCAAGGACCCGCAGGCGGGCCTGATCGTCACACCACGCATCTGCGGGATCTGCGGTGGCTCGCATCTGTACAAGGCCTGTTACGCCCTCGATACCGCGTGGGCCACACGCGTCCCGCAGAACGCGACGTTGGTCCGCAACATCGCGCAGGCGTGCGAGACACTCCAGTCCATCCCGCGCTACTTCTACGCGCTCTTCGCGATCGACCTGGTGAACAAGAACTACGCTTCCTCGCCGATGTACGACGAGGCGGTGCGCCGATTCGCGCCGTACGTCGGCACCTCGTATCAGAAGGGTGTGGTGCTCTCGGGTAAGCCCGTGGAGGTCTATGCGATCTTCGGTGGCCAGTGGCCGCACAGCTCGTTCATGGTGCCCGGCGGCGTGATGAGCGCGCCGAATCTCGCTGACGTCACGCGCAGTACCGCGATCCTCAACCACTGGAGGGACAACTGGCTCGAGGCCGAGTGGCTGGGTTGCTCGGTGGACCGCTGGCTGGAGATCAAGACCTGGGAGGACATGCTCGCCTGGGTGGACGAGAACGAGTCGCAGTACAACTCCGACTGCGGATTCTTCATCCGTTACGCCCGCGACATCGGCCTGGACGAGTACGGCGGCGGCGTCGGTAGGTACATCTCGACCGGGACGTACTTCGAGCCGTCGCTCTACGAGAACCCCACGATCGACGGTCGCAACGACGCGCTGATCGGGCGGTCGGGCATCTACGCCGACGGGGCGTGGACGCCGTTCGATCACCTGCGGGTCACCGAGGACGTCAGCCACTCCTTCTTCCGCGGTGACCGGCCGCTGCACCCCTGGGAGGGCGAGACCCTGCCGCTCGACCCGGTCGCCTCCCGCAAGGACGGTAAGTACTCGTGGGCCAAATCGCCGCGCTACGACGTGCCCGGTGTGGGGCGTACGCCCCTGGAGGCCGGGCCGTTGGCCCGCCGGGTCGCCGCCGGCGGCCCGAACCCCCTGGGACACCAGGACGCCGATCCGCTCTTCGTCGACATGCTCGCCAAGCTCGGCCCGAGCGTCTTCGTCCGTCAGATGGCCCGCATGCACGAGGCGCCGAAGTACTTCAAGTGGGTGACCGACTGGCTCGGCCGTCTGGACCTGGGTGAGTCGTTCTACGCCAAGCCGACCGAACACGAGTCCGGCAAGGGCTTCGGCTCGACCGAGGCCGCCCGCGGTGCGCTGTCGGACTGGATCGTGCTGGACAACGGCAAGATCGAGAACTACCAGGTCGTCACCCCGACGGCGTGGAACATCGGTCCCCGGGACCGGGACGGCACACTGGGGCCGATCGAGCAGGCGATGATCGGCACGCCGATCAAGGACATGGAGGACCCGGTCGAACTCGGCCACGTGGCGCGGTCCTTCGACTCCTGCCTGGTCTGCACGGTGCACGCCTACGACGGCAGATCGGGTCGCGAGCTCTCCAAATTCGTGATCAACGGCATGGTGTGAGCGCAGCCGTGGGCACCTCCTCCCCTCAAAGCTCCCCCGCCCCATATCAACTGCTCGACGACGGCTTCGCCCCACCGGCGTGCGACGTCCTGGTGATCGGTTGCGGGAACATCCTGCGCGGCGACGATGCGGTCGGCCCGGCACTGGTGCGCACCCTGTACGCGCAGGGGGTGCCCGATTCGGTGCGGCTGATCGACGGCGGTACCGCCGGGATGGATGTCGCGTTCGCCATGCGGGGCGCGGCCCGCGTAGTGCTCGTCGACGCGGCCGCGACGGGCGCCGAGCCGGGCACGGTGTACCGAGTGCCGGCCACCGAACTGGTCGATCCTCCCCCTGCGGAGAGCGTGCACTCGCACAACTTCCGCTGGGATCATGCTCTCTCGCTGGCGGATTGGCTACTCGGCCCGGATCGGCCCACCGATGTCACGGTATTCCTCATCGAGGTGGGCGGGTGCACGCCCGGAGATCCGCTCACCCCCGCGGTCGATGCGGCGATGCACGGGCTGGCCGAACTGCTCGCCACCGAGTTCTGGAGCGCTCCGCCAGACCCGGCCGACGCGCCGCACGTCACCCTCACCGCGGACGGATACCTGCATCTCGACCGCGATGTGGCCCGGCGGTGGTTCCCCGCCGATGTCGCCGTGGCCCGCCTGGTGCCCGGCGCGGCGGTGCACCCCGACGTGCTGGAGTTGATTCCGTTGCAGGGCATCGCCAACGGCGGGCTCGTCCTCCGCCAACGCAACGCCGCGGCCGACCGCACGGTACTGATCCATGAGGTTCTCGGTTTCACGGACCGATCCGGCACCTATCCCCTGGTGTGGGACGACGCCGCCGGGTTGGTACGCGTGACACTGGATCGGACGCGACCCCCGGACGGCGGGTTGCTCGACCCGGACCGGGAGGCGATCGATGGCCGAGGACGTGACAACGGAGGTGGTCGAGGAGAACGGCCAGTGGGTGGTCTATCTCCTGGTGGTGACCGAGGACGGGGTGGAACGGCGCCGATTGACGGTGTATCGCACTCGGCGGACGGCCGAGATCGCGGCGAGCATGATCCGGCGGACCACCGCGCGACGCAGGGCGCCCGGGAGGTGACACGATGACCGCACTCGAATCGACCGTATCGCAGCCGGTCGTGAAAGGCACTCAGCCGCTGGGGATCTTCTCCTTCCCTGCGGGGTTGCTGCTGATCCCGGCACGCACCGACGAGGAGGACGCGGTGCGCGCGACGCTCGTGTCCGGCCGACTGCCCGCCCACTGGCCTGCGAGCCTGGCCTCCGTGCGCCGCGCGTACCTCGACGACGCACCAGCAGATGCCGCACCCGTGACCGCGACCGGGGACGGTGCGGCCGCGGCCGAGGAGTCCGCCGACGATCCGATCGATCTGTACAACCGCTGGGCCCTGTCTCCCGATGCCGAGACCGCCGGCGCCGTCCGCGCCGGGCTCCCCGACCCGTGGCCGGCGCTCGTCGACCTCGTCTGCTACATAGCGGGTCTCGCCGACGAACCCCCTGCCGATGATCCCGCCCGCCCGGCCGAGCTCCGTGCCCTGACGCTTGTCGCGGCCGCGTCCGCCAGGATGGGCGACGATCCGCCCGCCGCATATCGGCTGTTGCACCGGGCGGCCGCGCTGGCGACCCTCGCGAGCCCAGTGCTCGCGGCGGTCCTGCTGGGCGACGCAGGCGGCGTACTCGTCGATCAGGGTGCCGACCCCGAGGCGGCCTATGCCGACCTCGAGTCCGCCCTGGCCGGGCTGTCGGACACCGATCTGGCGGCAGTGCGTGCCGAATTGCACGGCCGCCTCGGCAGTCTCATGCACGAGCAGCTGGCGCGGGCGGGTGCGCCACTCGCCGAGGCCATGGGCCACTACCTCGACGGTCTGGCGCTGGTCACCCGCGACAGCGCCCCGTACGTGTGGGCGTCGCTGCAACTGGACCTCGCCACCGCACATCTGGCGAGCCCGATGACGGAGGCCACCGACCGGCTGCGGCTGGGCGTTGCCGCGCAGTCGCTTCGCGCCGCACGCGAGGTGTTCACCAGCGGCGACCATCCCGGCCCGTGGTCGACGGCGACACTCGATCTGGCGAACGCCCTGGTCTATGCGCCGTCGACGCACCCGCGGGACAATCTCATGGAGGCCGTCGACCTCTACGAGGAGATCCTCCGCTCGGGGGTACGCGACGATCAGCCGACCGCGCGGGCACGGGTGCTCGCCAACCAGGGCAACGCGCTGGCGCACCTCGGACTGCTCGACGACGCCCGTGCCCGACTCGTGGAGGCGCGCAGCGTCTTCGAGGAGTTCCTCGACCGGGAAGCCGTGATGGCGGTGCGGGAGGTGCTCGACGCGATCGCCCGCAGCGGGATCACGGACCCCGACCAGGCCGGGTTCGAAGCCGAGCTGGCCCGCGCATCGGCGCAGTACGACCGGATGCCGGGTACCGACGAGGCGGGGCGTACGTCCGGCATGGGCGTGCGGGTGGCGCCGACCGTGCCGCCACCGGATGCGCAGCGCCGGGCGAAGGTCACGGTGCTCCCGCGTTCCGGCGCCGGGAGCGTAGCGAGCGGGCCGGCATGACGGATCAACTCGAACTTCAGTCCACCGAGCTCGAGTCCCTTGCCGAGCGGCTGGACACCGCGATGTCGGACGCCGACGGCCTTGCCGCCGACGCCCGTGCCGTCTTCGATGCGGCGGTCGAGTCGCTGGGCGCTCTGCACAAGCAGGGACTCACGACGATCATCCGGACGCTGCGCGCGGACGCGCGCGGCAAGGAACTCCTGTTCGCGCTGGTCGACGACCCGACGGTGCGGATGTTGTTCGCGATGCACGGCCTCATCCGTCAACCGCCCGAGGCACTCGCGCGCCGGGTGCTGGACCGGATCCGCCCCGGCCTACAGGGCCACGGCGGCGACGTCGAGCTGTCCCACATCGACGGCTCGGTCGCGTTCGTTCGGCTCACGGGTGCGTGCAACGGTTGCTCGATGGCGGCGGTCACGATGCGCGACAGCGTCGAATCGGCGCTCACCGCCGGCGTTCCCGAGATCACGTCGGTCGAGGTGCTGCCCAACGAGCCCGCCCCGGCGTTCATTCCGCTGACGTCGCTGCGCGCCCCCGCACGGGGCCACGACTCCGGCGGCTCCGCGGACCAGACCGCCGAACTCACGGCGGCCGGGTGGCTGCGAACGCTCCCCGTCGCGGACGTGCCCGTGGGAACGCTCCGTGCGGTGACCGCCGGGGCGGAAGACCTGGTGCTGGTGAACGCGGGCGGCAGGCTCGCGGCGTATGTCAACGCCTGCGCCCACCTCGGTCTGCCCTTGGACGACGCCGAGGTGGACGCCGACGCAGGCACGCTCACCTGCCCGTGGCACGGGTTCTGCTACGACGCGACCACCGGCGAGTGCACCTCGATGCCGGGTGCCCAGCTTCGTTCGGTGCCGCTGAGGATCGTCGGAGCCGATGCATGGCTGAGGCCGGGAGGCTGACATGCGCGTGACGGTGGTTCCCCGGACGGCGGACCCGTCTGCCGCAGATCCGTATCCGGGCCGTGGCGCCGCGTTGGACTACCCGGGGTGGGCGCCGCGGTGCGTCGTCGGCGCGGAGGCGCCCGGCGGCCTGCTGCTGCCTCCCGCGCAGCCGACCGAGGCATGGCTGTATGCCCCGCGGGGAGTGACCCTGGGCGACGACGTGCTGGTGGTGGCCGACAGCGGTAACCACCGTGTGATGATCTGGCACGGCATCCCGAGAACCGACGGGACACCCGCCGATGTGGTTCTGGGCCAACCTGATCCGCACACCGAAGGCCCCGCTGCGGGCGGGCGCGGACCGGCGAACGGTATGCACCTGCCCACGGGGGTGCTGCTCGATCGCGGCCGGCTCGTCGTCGCCGACGCCTGGCATCACCGGTTGCTGGTGTGGGACCGGCTGCCCACCAGTCACGCGACACCGCCGGATCAGGTGATCGGACAACCGGATCCGGAGTCTGTGGAGCCGAACGCGGGCGCTGAGCCCGACGCGACCAGCTTCTACTGGCCGTTCGGGATCGCGCTGATCGATGGGTACTTCTACGTCGCCGATACCGGCAACCGCAGGGTGTTGGTGTGGCATGGCGGCGTCCCCGAGCCGGGACGGCCCGCCGACGTCGTCCTCGGCCAGCCCGATGCGCATGCGCGCGAGGAGAACCGGGGCGGACCGGTCGCCGCCGACTCCTTCCGCTGGCCGCACGACTTCGCGGCCACCGGGGCGGGCGGCGTGGTGATCGCCGACGCGGGCAATCATCGGCTGCTGCGATGGGACACCCACCCGGCCGGCGACTGCCCGGCCGATGCCGTTCTCGGCCAACCGGACTTCACCACCGGCACCGAGTTTCCGTACGTGCCGCAGCAGCGCCGGCTGCGCTTCCCCTATGCCATCGCCTCGGCAGGAACGGATCTCGCGATCGCCGACACTGCGAACAACCGAATCCTGCTGCAGGGCGACCACGCCCGGTCGACCGAGTTGGTGCCGTATCTCGCGCTGGCACAGCCCGACCTGGCCGCCAACGGTGAGAACCGCTGGGACCAGGTCGGCGCGGACACCCTGTGTTGGCCGTACGGTCTCGATCGGCGCGGTGATCTACTCGCGGTCGCCGACTCCGGCAACAACCGCGTCGTGCTCTGGGAGCGGTCGTGAGCGCGCCGACCGCGCGCCACGGCGTCGTTCGAGAGTCGCTCATCGTGCGGGGTGTCGTGCAGGGGGTCGGCTTCCGCCCGCACCTCGCACGGATCGCCGCCGAACTCGGACTGGTCGGTCAGTGCCGCAACGACAGCACGGCGGTGGTGATCGAGGTCGAGGGCGCCGCCGAGCGGGTCGAGGCGTTCGCTACTCGCCTCGTCGGCGAGGCGCCGCCGCTCGCGCGGATCGCGTCGGTCAGCAGTGTGCGGTTGGTGCCGTGCGGCGGTACCGGGTTCGTGATCGCGGCCAGCACATCCGGGAGCGGCCTCCGGACCATGGTCCCGCCCGACGCTGCCACCTGTGCCGACTGCCTGCGCGAGATGTTCGACCCGGCCGACCGCCGGTACCGTCACCCGTTCATCTCGTGCACCAACTGCGGGCCGCGCTTCACCATCACCGTCGACCTCCCCTACGACCGGCGGACCACGACGATGGCGGACTTCCCGATGTGCCCCCGGTGCTCGGCGGAGTACGCCGACCCCACCGACCGCCGCTTCCACGCCCAGCCCATCGCCTGCCACGGCTGCGGCCCGACGCTGACGGTCACCGGCACCGACGGGCGGGTGCTCGCGTCCGGAACGGAGCCGAGCCTGGCCGCCATCGGCGCGATCATCGATGCCGGCGAGGTGGTGGCGATCAAGGGGCTCGGCGGCTATCACCTGGTGTGTGACGCGGGATCCGACGGTGCCGTCGGCGCGCTGCGCAGGCGCAAGCACCGCCCCGACCAACCGTTCGCGGTGATGGCCCGCGATATCGACGCGGTCGCGTCGTTGGTCGCCCTGCCCGAGGCGGCCGTGCCGGTGTTGACCGGCAGCGAGCACCCGATCCTCTTGCTGCCCAGGAGGATCGGCGCAGCCGTGAGCGACTCGGTGGCCCCGGGATTGGACGAGCTCGGAGTGCTCCTGCCGTACACGCCGGTGCATCACCTGCTGATGGAATGCGGTCGTCCGCTGGTGGTGACCTCCGGCAACCTCTCCGGCGACCCGCTGTGCTTCGACGACGACGATGCCCGCGCGCGGTTGGGCGCGATCGCCACGGCCTTCCTCAGCCATGACCGGGCGATCGCAGTGCCCTGCGAGGACTCGGTGCTGGCGTGGGCACCTGGCGCCGGGCCGCCGCTCCCGGTCCGCCGGTCGCGCGGGTATGCGCCGCTACCCATCGAGCTTCCGCTCCCGGGCGCCGGGCCCGCGGGGTCACCGTCGCCGGCAGTGCTGGCGGCCGGCGCCGAGGTCAAGAACACCGCAGCCCTGGCCCGAGACGGCCAGGCGTTCCTGTCAGCGCATATCGGTGACCTCGGGAGCTGGGAGAGTCGACTCGCCCACCAGGCCGCGACCGACCAGATGCTGCGCTTCCACCGTCGCTCCCCCGCTGTGGTGGTCGCCGACCGGCATCCCGGCTACGCGTCGCGCGCGTGGGCCGTGCGTCTGGCCGCCGACCTCGGCGTGCCGCTGGTCGAGGTCCAGCACCATCACGCCCATCTGGCAGCACTCGCCGCCGAGACCGGCACGCTCGACGCGCGCATACTCGGACTGGTCCTCGACGGAACCGGATACGGCTGCGACGCCACCGTGTGGGGCGGCGAAGCGCTCCTGCTGGGCGACGGCGGCACAACGGCCGCACGGCTCGGCCACCTCGGGGAGGTACCGTTGCCAGGCGGTGACGCCGGTGTCCGCAACCCGGTGCGCGTCGCGGCGGCGCTGATGCTCGCCCACGGCGTCGACCTCGACGGCACACCCGTCGCGGCCGAACTCACCGATGCCGAGCGCCGATTGCTCACCGCCGCGGCGCCTGCCCGGGTCGGCTGGGTGCGCACCTCGAGCGCCGGAAGGCTGTTCGACGCGGTCTCATCGCTCCTCGGCATCCGCCACCGCATCAGCTACGAGGCGCAGGCCGCGGTGGAACTGGAGGTGGCGGCCCGTCGCACCGATGTCGCCGTGCCGCTGCGGTTCCCGTTGCTGGGCATCGGTGGTGCCGCGCAACAGGGCGCCGCGGTCCTCGACCCCGGCCCCCTCATCGCCGATATCGCCGACGCGGTCCGCGCCGGAGTCGCCGCGGAGGTCCTGGCCCGTTCGTTCCATCACGCCCTCGCCGACGGCCTCGCGCGGTTGACCGGTGTCCTCGCCGAGCAGCACCGGCCGGATGCGGTCGGCCTCACCGGCGGTGTGTTCGGCAACCGTCTTCTTGCTGGGCTGCTGTGCGAGCGGCTTGCCATGGACGGCCATCGCGTGCTCACTCACCGCGAGGTGCCGCCCAACGACGGTGGGATCGCGCTCGGCCAGGTCGCGATCTGTGCCGCCGGCCTGGCGCGCGGGCGTCCCCCTGCCGGCCACCCGACCGCAAGCCACCCGACCGCAAGCCACCCGACCGCAAGCCACCCGACCGCAAGCCACCCAGAACACCAGCCCTAGGGGCTCGCAGGTCGAGCCCAGCCTGCTCCCGACAGCCCAGGAGGAGAAAGCAAATGTGTCTCGCAGTTCCCGGCCAGGTCGAGTCCATCCGAGAGGAGGACTACACGATCATGGCGGACGTCAGCTTCGGCGGCGTCCGCAAGAAGGTCTGTCTGGCCTATCTACCGGACGTCCAGGTCGGTGAATACGTCATCGTCCACGTCGGTTTCGCGATCCAGCGGCTCGACGAGAAGTCAGCGCTCGAGACCATCGAACAGTTCCGTACGCTGGGTATCCTCGACGAGGAGTTCGGCGACGGCTTCGCCTCGGCCGCCAAGCAGAGCGGACGCCCACTGCCCGAGTCGGTCCCGGCGCGGACATCGGAGGGGATGGCCCGATGAAGTACCTCGACGAGTTCGGCGATCCCGAGCTGGCGCGCCGGCTGCTCGACGACATCCATGCGGTCACCACCAGGCCGTGGGCGATGATGGAGGTCTGTGGCGGCCAGACGCATTCGATCATCCGGAACGGCATCGACCAGTTGCTGCCCGACGGCGTGGAGATGATCCACGGGCCGGGCTGCCCGGTGTGCGTGACGCCGCTGGAGGTGATCGACAAGGCGCTGGCGATCGCCGCTCGTCCGGGGGTGATCTTCTGCTCCTTCGGCGACATGCTGCGGGTTCCGGGCAGTGAGCGGGACCTGTTCGCGATCAAGAGCATCGGCGGCGACGTCCGGGTCGTGTACTCGCCGCTGGATGCGCTGGCAATCGCCAGACAGAACCCCGACCGGCAGGTCGTGTTCTTCGGCATCGGTTTCGAGACCACAGCGCCCGCCAACGCGATGACCGTCTTCCAGGCGAAGGCCCAGGGGATCTCGAACTTCTCGCTGCTCGTGTCGCATGTGCTGGTACCGCCGGCGATCGCCGCGATCATGGAGTCGCCGACCTGCCGGGTACAGGCGTTCCTCGCAGCCGGTCACGTCTGCAGCGTGATGGGTACCGGTGAATACCCGGCGCTCGCCGAGCGATACCGCGTTCCCATCGTGGTCACCGGCTTCGAGCCGCTCGACATCCTCGAGGGCATCCGCAGGACGGTCCGGCAGCTGGAGGCGGGCAGGCACGAGGTGGAGAACGCCTACCCGCGGGCGGTCCGCGACGAGGGGAATCCGGCGGCGATGGCGATGCTCGAGGACGTCTTCGAGGTCACCGACCGCACCTGGCGGGGCATCGGGATGATTCCCGGGAGCGGCTGGCGGCTGTCCGCCGAATATGCCGACTACGATGCCGAACAGCGCTTCTCGGTGGGTGATATCCACACCGAGGAGTCCGGTCTGTGCCACTCCGGTGAGGTGCTGCAGGGACTGATCAAACCGAACGAGTGCCCGGCGTTCGGCCGAGAGTGCACCCCGCGCAATCCGCTGGGAGCGACGATGGTGTCGTCGGAGGGCGCGTGCGCGGCGTACCACGCCTACCGTCGGCTGGACATGGTGGAGGCACGATGAGCGGCGGGACGGCGATGAGCGGGAACGACCTCGACTTCGAGGGCTGGACCTGCCCGCTGCCGCTGCGCGACACACCCACCGTGGTGCTCGGCCACGGCGGCGGCGGCGCGATGTCTGCCGACCTCGTCGAACACCTCTTCCTGCCGGCGTTCGGCAGTGCGGCACGCGCCGAACTCGGCGACGCGGCGGTACTCCCCCGCCCGGGCGGGCGGCTCGCCCTGTCCACCGACACGTTTGTGGTCAAGCCGATGTTCTTCCCCGGCGGGAACATCGGGGACCTCGCCGTGAACGGCACCGTCAACGACCTCGCGATGGCGGGCGCGCATCCGCTGTACCTGTCGACGGCGTTCGTACTGGCCGAGGGCACACCGATGACGGATGTCGGGCGGGTCGCGACCGCGCTCGGCAAGGCCGCCGAACGGGCCGGGGTCCAGCTGGTCACCGGCGACACCAAGGTCGTCGACCACGACAGCGGTGACGGCGTGTACATCAACACCACCGGGGTCGGTGTGGTGCCCGACGGTGTCGATATCCGGCCCGACCGGGCGCGGCCCGGCGACGTCGTGCTCCTCAGCGGCCCCATCGGCTTGCACGGCATCGCCGTGATGAGCGTGCGCGACGGCATCGACTTCGGTACCCGGGTGGAGAGCGATACCGCTTCGCTGCACGAGTTGGTCGCGGAGATGATCGCGACCGGCGCCGATATCCACGTCCTCCGCGACCCGACCCGGGGCGGCGTGTCCGCGACGATCAACGAACTCGCTCGCGCCTCCGGGGTCGGAATCGAACTGATCGATCGCGCGATCCCGGTCCCCGGGGAGGTCCGCGACGCCTGCGGGCTGCTCGGCCTCGATCCGTTGCAGGTGGCCAACGAGGGCAAGCTCCTGGCGATCGTGCCCGCCGACGCCGCTGACGCAGTGGTCGCCGCGATGCGCCGCCACCGGCTCGGCGCGCAGGCGTGCGTGATCGGCCACTGCACCGTCGAACATCCCCAGGTGGTCACTCTGCGCACCGGACTGGGCGCGACTCGGGTGCTCGACGCGCCGATCGGCGAGCAGCTGCCGCGGATCTGCTGACGGTCTGCCGCCGGACTCGTCGTCGGCCTGCGTCGAGTGTCTCGCCGGCTCGGTGAGCCGCACGGTACGCTGGGCGCTCCGACGTGGAGGAGACTCGAACGTGCTGGTGGTGCACGCGCTGTGGCCGGTGGGCGGCGACCTGTCGCTGTGGGCGGAGGATTCCGATGCCCCGGTCAAGAGCTCGAGCCAGGCTCGACGGTCGGCACGGCCGCACCCGTTCGCGGTACCGGCCGATGTGCTCGCTGCGACCTGTCCCGGCGCGCCCGGCGACGAGGAGATCCTGCTCCCGTCGCTGCGGTCGGCCCCGCTGGACTCGCCCGAACTGGTCCGGGTATCGCCGCGCCCGGCGCCGCGTTCGCAGCCCGAGCTGCTGCCGTGGACGGTCCCCGTCGTCCGGATACCGCGGTCCGCGGTGCGCGCCGCGCTCACGGCCGTCGTCCCCGACGTGCGCCGCGGCGCATCCGTCGACTACCTCGCCACGCTCGCGGGTTTCGCGCTGGACCTGGTCGAGCGCGGCCGCTGCGTACCCACGCTGATCGACTACGACGACGGCCCCCGCGCCCTCTGGCGCGCGGCGCTGCTGGGCCCCGATGTCGCGGCCATGACCTCGCTCGTGGCCGGCATGCCGCCGGTGTGCCGGGCCACGAAGTCGGAGGCCAAGCGGTCTTAGGA
>NZ_BAABFR010000068.1:0-27457 GCF_039541155.1 Tsukamurella soli | reverse complement strand
CGAGCGGCGCGCGGGCGCCGGGCGGGCCGGCGGAGCTGTAGCTGCGGTGCGTCCGGCCGCGGGATGTGCGGCTGCGGGGCGTGCGGGTGAGACCTGAGCCGGCACCGTGGGCGCATCGGCGCTCTTGCGCGCGACCGTGGGGACGTCGGTTCGAGCCGGCACCGTCGGCGTATCGGGCGACGGCACCGATCCCCGGCCCGTGCCACGGCGAGCGCGGGCGTCGCCGAGTGGCGGCCGCCCGCCACCGGAGTCGGGTCGAGTCATCGCGCGGGCCGGACCGTCACGCGCCAGGCGAGCAGACCTTCCAACTGCCGCCCTCCTTCGCGAGCGAGAACGTGCGCGAGACCTTCTGGTCGGGCTGTCCGGTGTAGTGCACCAGGGCCTGCACCTCGGCGGTGCGGTCGTGTACCTCGATCGCCTGGAATCCGTCGATGCCCGGAACGAGACCCGCGTCCTTGGTCTGCTGGTAGATCCCGGCCCACTGGCTCGGCTGCAGCTTCTCGTAGTACTGCTTGATACTGCCGCACGTCAGCTGCTGCAGCTTGCCGAGGTCACCCTGGTCGAGGGCCTGGACATACGCGGTGGTGGCGTCGGCGACCACCTTGCGCGGGTCGTTGCCGGCGCCCGAGCGGGTCACCGCGAACGCGATCGCCGCGACCACGATCACCAGTACGACGCACGCCGCGGCGACGGCCCACAGCACCCGCTGTGACAAGCGGCGCTTCGCCTTCGGCGGGACCGGCGGGAACAGCACGGGTCCGGGCGCGCGAACCGGTCCCGTGGCGGGGTCCGCGACCGGTGCCGACTGGGCGGGAATCGCCTCGGTCGGCGCTGTGCTGATGGGGCCGACGGTGCGCAGTGGAGACTGCGCCGACGGAATGCTGACGGTAGGCGCGTCCATGGGATCCACGGTGGCGCTGTCGGTGTCGGAACGGGTGTCCGCGTCGGCGACCGCCCCGGCGGCTGTGGTCGCCGCGACCGCCGCGGCCAGTGTGTTCCCGGCTGCCGCGCTGTGGGGCTCGGTGTCGCTCTCGTCGTGCTTCGCCTCGTCGGCTGCGGCTGCGGCTGCGGTCGGCTCGGGCCCGGGATCGGGCTCGGCTGCGGGAGCCTCGGTGTCCGCCTGCGGCAGATCCTCCTTCTTTATGCTCACCGTCTTCGCCTCGGACGGTGCGGAGAAGCGGTTCGGGGTCGCTACCGGGTCGGGCTCGTCGGAGGACGCGGTCTCCTCGGGTGCCGCTTCGCCTTCGGGCTCCTCGTCAGGCCCAGCCTCGTCCTCGGGCGTTGCCCGGTCGGTCGACGTGGCCCGCTCGGCGGTGTCGTCCGAGACGTCGGGGCGCTTCACCGCTGCGAATGCGACGGTCGTGGCCTCGCTCGGGGCGGCGGGCCTTGGTTCCGACTCAGCCTCGGCCTCCTCGGCCTCCTCTGCCTCGGCGTGCTCGGGCTCGGCGGTGGCGTGCTCAGGCTCGGCCTGCTCGGGCTCGGCCTCCTCTGCCTCGGCCTGCTCGGGCTCGGCGGTGGCGCGCGTGACGGCGGGGAAGGCCGCGGTCGCGGCCTCGCTGGGGGAGGTCGTCCCGGTGCCGGGGGCGTCGGCGGGCACTGGTTCGGCAGGCTCAGCGTCGGCGGCCTCCGGCTGGGCCGCTTCGCCCGTCGTCCCCTGGGCCTCGTCGTGCGTGGTCTCGTCCAGCGCAGACTCGTGCTGCGCGGTCTCGTCGTCCGCCGTCTCGTCGGCGGTGGGTGCCTCGGTGCCCTCAGCGCTCACGGCTGTGGCGGCCGCAGCAGCCGTGACCGCAGCCGCCGCTCCGCCGCCCGTGACGGGGATCTGGACGGTCTCGGCCGCGGTGGCGTCGTTCTCGGCCGCAGTGCTCTCGTCCTCGGTCGTCTCGGCGGTCCCCTCGGTCTGCTCCGGGTCCGAGCGCTCGGCGACGGGGAAGGCGACGGTGTCGGCCGCGCTCGGCTCGGCGGCGCCGGGCTGCTCACCCTCGTGCGTGACGGCCTCGTCGGCCGGCGCCGGCCTGGCGACGGTGTCGGCGGCGCCCACACCGTCATCGGCACCGTCATCGGCTCGGCTCGGCTCGGCACTGCCTGTCTCGGCACTGCCTGTCTCGACGCCGCCTGTCTCGACGCCGCCGTCGACCGCGGCCAGCCCGGCACCGTCGGGCCCGGCCGGCGGGACCACGGGCGCGCCGGGCGCCGTTGTGTCGTCAGCGTCCAGGGAGTTCCAGACGGGGACGCTGCCCCGCCCCTTGCGGAGCCGCCGCAGGCCCCGCACGATTGCTCCCCCGGTGGAATCTGTCGCCATCGAGTCCCGCCCTGTCTCTACCGTGTACGGCCATTACCGATCGTGCCGCGGCGCACCGAGCCGGGCACGGACAAAGACAGAGTAGCGGGCTGCGCACGTGCAAGACTTAATCCATGACGTCGTTCGGAGATCTGCTGGGGCCGCCGCCGGTGCTGCTCGACATCGATGAGGAGCCCGAATCACAACTCCTGAACGGCCGCGCGCCGGCCGAAGTGGCCGCTGATTTCCCCACATCGTCGCTGGCCTGGGCATATCTAGCGGAGGCGGCGCTGGACGCCGACCAGGCGATCACCGCCTACGCGTACGCCCGCACGGGCTACCATCGCGGGCTCGACCAGCTGCGTCGTCAGGGTTGGAAGGGCTTCGGCGCGGTGCCCTACGCCCACGAGAACAACCGGGGCTTCCTGCGCGCGGTCGCGGCGCTGGCTCGCGCCGCGAAGGCCATCGGCGAGGAGGACGAGTTCCTTCGCTGCCTCGACCTACTGAACGATTGTGATCCCGGGGCTGCGAGCGCGCTCGGGCTCGGCGACTAGTCGGCTCCGGGAGCGCCACAACCGGCTGCCCGAGGTCATCCAGAGCCGGACGCGCCGGCTGTTCGGGTCGTGGCTGCCCATCGTGCAGTGCGCGCTCGCCGCGTCGATCGCGTGGTTCATCGCGCACAACGTGATCGGCCACATCACGCCGTTCTTCGCGCCGATCGCCGGCGTGATCTCGCTCGGGCTGTCGCTCGACCACCGGCTGCGGCGGTCGTTGGAGCTGGTGGGCGGCGTGACGCTGGGCATCGGCGTCGGCGACCTGTTGGTACGGACGATCGGCACCGGCGCCTGGCAGATCGGCCTGGTGGTCGCCTTGGCGATGAGCGCAGCCGTGGTTCTCGATCGGGGCCCACTGGTGCCGATGCAGGCCGCGTCGTCGGCGGTCCTGGTCGCGACTATGCTGCCGCCCGGCGGCTCGGGCGGCTGGTTCCGAATGATCGACGCACTGATCGGCGGCGTCGTCGGGGTGACCGTCGCCGCGATCATCCCGAACCGCCCGGTGGCACGCCCCCGCAAGGACGCCGCGAAGATCCTCGACACGATGCGCCGGGTGGTGATCGCGGTCGCCGACGGCCTCGACCAGCGCGACCGCGGGCGCCTCGAGTCTGCGCTGTCGACCGCCCGCGGCACCCAGCCGGACCTCGACAAACTGCGCAGCGACCTCGCCGGCGGCGTCGAGATCTCCCGGATCTCACCGATGTTCTGGAGTGAGCGGACGCGCATGGAGCGGATGTCGGCGATCGCCGCACCACTCGACAACGCCGTGCGCAATGTCCGCGTGATGGCGCGCCGGGCGATCAACTCGCAGCAGATCGGTGAGCCCGTGTCGAGCGAGCTGATCACCGAGATCCGTCGGCTGGGGGAGGCGTTCCGGATCCTGCGGGACATGGTCCTCGCCGAGCCGGGCGAGCACCCCGACCCGGCCGATGCGGCCCGGGTGCTGCGTACCGCGGCTCGGCACGTGCGCGAGGAACACGTGCCAGACGGTGGCCTCTCCGAGGTCGTGATATACGCGCAGCTGCGTTCCACGATCGTCGATCTGCTGCAGGTCGCGGGCCTCGAACACACCTCGGCGCTCGCGGTGTTCCGTGACGGGCGGCCCGGCCGCTGACCGGTGTCCCGTCAGACGAGTCGGTGGAGCGCCGTCAGCCGTGGGCGGGAGCCCTGACCGGCGCAGTCGCCGGTGCCCGGACCGGTGCGGCGGCGCCGATCCGGCCGCGTGGAAACAGCGCCTTCGCGACATCGTCGATCGAGCTGACGGTCGGGTCCTCGCCATTCGGCGCCGGCTGCGACGCCATTATCGCGACGATGTAGCGGGCGGACTTGCCGACGATGGCGGTCGAATCGTGTATCCAGTTGCCGTCGAGCAGTGGCATCCAGCCCTGCTTATAGCCGACGACGGGCTCGCGGGACAGCGCTGTCGGCAGGCCGAACGTCTGGTTCTCACCGTCGTCGCCGGTGGGTTGGAAGTCGCGCATGGCGCTGACGATCCAGTTCGCGACCGCTGGGTCGGTGGAGCGCCTGGTGACGATCTGGTCGTACAGGGAGACCATGTCGTCGGCGCTGGTGGTGGTGAACCACCACGGGCCGCGGGGCGGGTGCGTGTCGTGCAGGCCGTACCGTGCGGCGGCGCGGGTGACGATCGCGTTGCCGCCGCCCAGGTCCCAGAAGCTGTCCGCCGCGAAGTCGTCGGAGCGGGTGATCATGAGGTGCATCATGTGCATGTCGGAGCTGCTCAGATGAACCTTGCCCTGGTCTCGCTGGGTGAGGACGTCCTCGGCGATCATCACCTTGACCAGCGACGCCGTGAAGAATGGGGCGTGCGCATTGCGGCTCTCCACGCGCTGCCCGGTGTCCCGGTCCAGGACGGCGATCGCGACGCGGGCGCCCTGCCTTCTCGCGACCGCCTCGGCGTGGTAGACATCGGCCTGCAGGAAGCGGTCGGAGACCGGTGGAACGACGGGAGCCGCGGGGGCGGGGGGAACCGGCGGGACGGAGGTGTGCGGGTGGGTCGTCGCCGCGGCCACACCGAGGGTGGCGGCGGTCCCGACGCCCAGCACCGCGACACCGGTCGCAACGCTCCAGGCGACCTGACGGAACCCTGAGGGGAACCGACGTGTAGGCGTAGAAGAAGGTGGCACGCTGGAACGGTAGACTGGCTTTGGAGATGTTGCCAACGCGGCCGATCGGTTCGGTGGCCGATTTTTACCCCATACCGGTATGAATCGGGCGCAATGGCGAGAACTCCGGGCGTTCTGAACGATCTGTGAGATCACCACCGAGCCTCCTCAGCTCTCGAACAGCCTCTCGACCGCGGTCGGCCTCACGGCTGCGGGCCGTGGGATCGCGGGCTGCGTGGATGCGGGCTTCGGGGACGCGGGTGTGGTCAGCGGCGCGGTCGCCTCTGTGGCGACGGGGGCCGGACTGCCGCTGCGCGCCCCCGCGGGCGTCCCGATCCGACCGCCCGGGAACAGCGCCTCGGCGACACGGTCGAGTGCCGTCACCGTCGGCCCCTCGCCCTTCGGTGCGGGCTGGTGAGCCATCATCGCGACGATGTAGCGGTTGTCGCCACCGACGATCGCAGTGCTGTTGTGCACCCACTCGCCGTCCGCGAGCGGCATCCAGCCCTGCTTGTAGCCGACGATCCGCTCGTTGGCGAGCGCTGTGGGCAGCCCGAACGTCTGGTGCTCGCCGTCGGTGCCGGTGGGCTGGAATCCGCGCATCGCACCGACGATGAAGTCGCGTACGTCGGGGGCCGTGTGGGTGCCGCTGACGATCTGGCTGTACAGCGAGACCAGGTCAGCGGCGCTGGTGGTGGTGTCCCACCACTGGTCCTTCGGCGGTCGCGTGTCGTGCAGCCCGTACCGCCGGGCGATCCGAGTGACGATGGGGTCACCGCCGCCGATCGACCAGAAGTGGTCCGCCGCGTCGTCGTCGGAGCGGGTGATCATCAACCGCATGGTCGCGAGGTCCGACGGGCTCAGGGTGAGCTTGCCGGCGTCCCGCTGGGTGAGGACGTCGTCCGCGATCATGACCTTCACCACCGAGGCGGTGAGGAACCCGGTATGGGCGTTGGCGCTCTGGCCCTGTGCCCCGGTGGCCCGGTCGACGACGGCGATCGACACCGTCACCCCCTCTCGCCGCGCCACCGCCATCGCTCGGTCGACATCGGCCTGGAGCGCAGAGGTGGTCCTCGCTGCGGGCGTCGGAGCGACCGGACCGGCGAACGCGGATCCGGCTCCTGCCGTGCCGCCGACCGCCACCACGCCGACCGCGACGGCGCCGAGGGCGGCGGCGACACCGAGCCCGCGCCGACCTGAGCGCAACCGACGCGTTCGAGAAGAGGACACGGGATCGAAGGTAGAACAGGTGGTGCGCGTGTGACTGAAGTGACTATTGATTCGCAGCAGATTGACAGGAGCGATTCGTACGAAAGGGGCATCTGATCCGGCGATCCGTGCGGGTGCGAACAGGCCTGCACGCGGGTCCAGACGGATCCGGGGCCGGGTCAGGAGATGAGGATCCAGTCGTCGGTGTGGCGGTAGAAGGTCGCCCGCGTCAGCACCGCCGGGTCCGGCCTGCCGTCGCGGGTCACGACCAGCTCCACCGCCCCCGTCTGCGCGGCGCGACCGGTCAGCCACCGTCGGCGCAGGGGCTCCTTGACCCGCGCGCGCACGCCCGCCCCCTCGCCCGTGGCCTCCACCAGGACGCCCTTGGCGCGCCCGCTGAACAGCCGCGCCGAGTCGACGAAGGTCTCCCCGATGAGTGCGCCACCGTCGGGTCCTGTGATCTTTGCCTGCCCGACCAGCACCGCCCCGCGGTCGTCTCGGATCAGTGGCACCGCGCGCGGCGTGCCGTTGAGCGGATCGCCCGGGTGGTAGACACCGGCCGCGCGCGAACCGTCGGCGGGCAGGAAGCCGATCTCGACATCGAGCCGTTCCGCGGCCAGCAGGCGAGCCAGCACGCCCGCCAGGAGTAGGTCGGGGCCAGCTACCACGATCCGTTTGGGAAACGTGAGTTTGGACTTCAGCTCCGGCTTCACGGTCTGCAGATCGACGGTGATGGTCTTCAGCTCGCTCAGCGGCCCGGGGACGGGTACGTCCGGGGCGCGCACAACGATGGTGCTGTCGGTCACGGCGCTCACCGCACCTACTGTAAAGTCGCGGTACGGCTCGTGGGTATCCGAGGTGGTTACCGGGCCGGAAGGAGATCGTCCGATGCCTGCGATCGTGCTGATCGGCGCCCAATGGGGAGATGAAGGTAAGGGTAAGGCGACCGACCTCTTCGGGGAGAAGCTCCAGTGGGTGGTCCGGTACCAGGGTGGTAACAACGCAGGTCACACGGTGGTCCTGCCGAACGGCGACAAGTTCGCCCTCCATCTGATCCCGTCGGGAATCCTCACCCCGGGTGTCAAGAACGTGATCGGCAACGGCGTCGTGGTCGATCCGTCGGTGCTGCTGAACGAGCTCGAGGGGCTGGAGCAGCGGGACGTCGACACCTCCGGCCTGCTGATCTCGGCCGATGCTCACCTCCTGATGCCGTACCACGTGGCCATCGACAAGGTCACCGAGCGGTTCCTCGGCAACCGGAAGATCGGGACCACCGGCCGCGGCATCGGCCCCTGCTACCAGGACAAGATCGCGCGCGTGGGCGTGCGGGTCGCCGACGTCCTCGACGAGTCGATCCTCACCCAGAAGGTCGAGGCGGCACTCGAATACAAGAACCAGGTGCTGTCGAAGATCTACAACCGCAAGGCGCTCGACCCGCAGCAGGTGGTCGAGGAGACGATCGGGCTCGCCGAGCACTTCCGCCACCGCATCGCCGATACGCGGCTCGAGCTGAACCAGGCGCTCGAGCGGGGCGAGACGGTGCTGTTGGAGGGGTCGCAGGGCACCCTGCTCGACGTCGACCACGGCACCTACCCCTATGTGACCTCGTCCAACCCCACCGCGGGTGGCGCGTCCGTCGGGTCGGGAATCGGCCCCACCCGCATCACGACGGTGCTCGGGATCCTCAAGGCGTACACCACGCGGGTCGGCTCGGGTCCGTTCCCGACGGAGCTGCACGACGAGTGGGGCGAGTACCTCGCCAAGACCGGCGGCGAGGTCGGTGTGACCACCGGGCGTGCGCGGCGCTGCGGCTGGTTCGACGCCGTGATCGCGCGGTACGCGACGCGCGTCAACGGCATCACCGACTTCTTCCTCACCAAGCTGGACGTGCTCAGCTCGATGGAGCGCGTGCCGATCTGCGTGGCCTACGAGATCGACGGTGTCCGCCACGACGACATGCCGATGACGCAGTCCGAGCTGCACCACGCCACGCCGATCTACGAGACGATGCCCGGCTGGTGGGAGGACATCAGCGAGTGCCGCACGTTCGAGGACCTGCCGAAGAACGCACAGGACTATGTGCTGCGCCTCGAGGAGTTGTCCGGAGCGTTCATGTCGTGTATCGGCGTCGGCCCCGGGCGGGACCAGACCATCGTGCGACGCGAGATCGTCTAGCCCACAACGGCATTCGCGCCGCGGGGTCGGCGACGGTGAGCGCCACGCCCCACGTTCGCCGGCGTGCCACCGGATGGCGCCGTCCGGCCGGGCGGTATGCAGGGGCGGGGAGAAGTCCCGTCGATTGTATCGGCTGTATCGGCGCCCGCGTGACGAACGCGCGCCCCCGGCGAGGCCCCGCAGCCGGGGTCGAATGCGACGGTGCATCCTGGCACGCAGCAGGGCCCGTGGCGTGCCAGGACGCACTGCCGTGCGGGTCGGCCTACCGGAACGTCGGATCCTTCGCCCGCACGTCCCGCACCTCCGCCATCGTCGGGGCATAGGCGCCCGCCCGGCTCACGGTGAGCGCCGAGGTGATGACTGCGCGGTGCAGCGCCGGCTGCACGTCGCTCCATGTCGTCGCCCGAAGGCGGCGGGCGGCGGACCGCGAACCCAGGTAGCCGGCGTCCAGCAGCCCGGACACCAGGCCGGCCATGAACGAGTCGCCGGCGCCGACGGTGTCGGCCACCTCGACGGTCAGCTGATCCACGTGCAGCATGTCGCGGTTCCCGGACAGCAGGGCGTAGGCGCCCCACGGACCGCGGGTCACGACCACCATCGCGGGTCCGGCGGCGATCCAGCGCCGCATCACGTCCTCGACGGGCTCACCCGGGTACAGCCAGTCGAGGTCCTCATCGCTGGTCTTGACCAGATCGGAGAGGCCGATGATCTGCTCGATCCTCGGGCGTACCAGGTCCGGAGTGCCCATCAGCGCGGGCCGGATATTGGGGTCGTACGAGACCGTGGCGTGATCGCGGATGTGACTGACCACGTCGAGCAGTCCGTCGGCGCCGGGCGGCAGGGTCGCGGCGAAACTGCCCGTGTGCAGGTGCCCGAACCGCTCCAGCCGGTCGACCGGTGGGACCTCCCAGGTGAGTGCGAAATCGTATGTGGCGCGCCCGTCCTGATCGACGTGGGCGTTCGCCACCGGCGTGGCGGGGGCCTCCTCGCTGCCCGGGACGATATCGACGCCTGCGTCCCGGGCGGCGGCGGTGATCCGGCGGCCCCGCTCGTCGCGTCCCCACCACGACAGGATGGACGCCGGATCGCCCAGCGCCGCGATGCCGCATGCGACGTTGAACAGGCTGCCGCCCACGTGCTCCTCCGGAGCGACGTCCGGCCGGAGGACGATGTCGATGAGCGCCTCGCCCAAACACAGTGTGCGATCGGCCATCAGGCGCTCTTCGCGAACGTCGCATGCTTCGAATCGGACGACAGTCCCAATCGGTCCTCCATCTCCTCGAGCGGGATGCCCTTGGTCTCGGGCATCACGCGTAGCACCCAGATCAGCTGGCCGACCATGACGATGAAGAAGATCAGGAAGGCCACGCCGCCGCCGAGGGCACCGATGATCGGCGGGAACGCGAACGTCGTGATCGCCGCCCACGTCCAGTGCGTCAGACTACCGAGCGACTGTCCGCGGCCGCGGATCCGGTTGGGGAAGATCTCGGAGATGAACACCCAGATCACTGCGCCCTGACCGAATGCGTGTGCGGCGATGAACACCATGAGACCCAGTAGCACGAGAACCGAAGACGTGCTGTTGAAATGACCCTCGTACCTGAACATCACGGCGCTCAGGAAGCCGAGCGAGATCAGGTACCCGATCGAGCCGACCAGCATCAGCTTGCGGCGGCCGAGCTTGTCGATCACCGTGAGCGCCGCCATGGTGGCCACGAGGTTCATTGCACCGACCGCGATGGACATCAGATAGGAGGCGTTGTCGCTGGCGCCGGCGTCCTGCATCACCTTCGGCGCGTAGTACAGGATCGCGTTGATGCCGGACATCTGGTTGAAGAACGCGATCGCCATCGCCAGCAGGATCACCTTGCGGTGACCGCGCGTGAAGAACGGGGACTTCGCCGACACCGACTGCTCCGCGAGCGACTGACGGATCTCCGCCATCTGCGCGTCCACCTCCTGCTGCGTCGAGCACAACTGCTCCGACGTCGCTCGAGCGGCGTCCCACTGTCCGTTCGCCGCGAGCCAGCGCGGGGTCTCCGGCACGGATGGCAGGAGCAGCAGGAAGGCCGCCGCGGGAACGACCATCACGCCGAGCATCCAGCGCCACGCCGATCCGTCGTCGCCGCCGTGGACCACGGCGCGGATGATCGCGTTCGAGGCGTACGCCACCAGGATTCCGAGCACGATGTTGAACTGCACCAGGCCCACCAGCTTGCCGCGCTGCGCGGGTGGGGCGACCTCCGCGGTGTAGATCGGCGCGCACACACTGGACGCGCCGACCCCCAGGCCACCGAGGAAGCGGAACACCATCAGGACCGACACGTCCGACGCCAGAGCGGAGCCGATGGCGCCCACGACGTACAGGGCGCCGATGACGTACAGGACCTTCTTGCGGCCGTAGCGGTCGGCGGGCTTGCCTGCGACGAGGGCGCCGACGATGGTCCCGATCAGGGCCGTCGTGACCATGAATCCCAGCTTCGTGTCGCTCAATCCGAACTGGTGCTGGATCGCCTTCTCTGCGCCGGATATGACGGTGGTGTCGAAGCCGAAGATGAGACCTCCGACGGCAGCGACCACTGCGCTGCGGATTACTAGAGCCTTCACAGGGGTCAAAATATGCCCGCATGAGTCGATTCGAGTGCTTTCGTCGAATTCGATCGCACTCTCACTCAACCGGGCGCGGATCCCACACGAATGCCTGCGGACGGCGCAGCCGGTCGCCGAGTTTGCGATGATGGAGCGCATGACGAACCTACCGAGCGGTATCGGCAGTCCGCGGATCGGGACGGCGCTCACGCCGGGGGCGACGCGTGTGCTGCTCCTCGGTGCCGGGGAACTCGGCAAGGAGGTGATCATCGCGTTCCAACGGCTGGGCGTCGAGACGATCGCCGTCGATCGCTACGAGAACGCGCCGGGCATGCAGGTCGCGCACCGCAGCCATGTGATCGACATGACCGACCCGGCCGCCGTCCGAGCCGTGATCGACGCCGAGCGGCCGGATCTCGTGATCCCCGAGATCGAGGCGATCGCCACCGATGCGCTGGTCGAGGTGGAGGCGGCGGGGGACGTCGAGGTGATCCCCACCGCCCGCGCGGTGGCGCTGACGATGGACCGTGAAGGTATCCGCCGGCTCGCGTCCGAGGAACTCGGCCTGCCGACGTCGCCGTACCGATTCGCCTCCAGTGCCGACGAACTCGCCGCTGCGGCGCACGACATCGGCTTCCCGTGCGTGGTGAAACCCTTGATGTCGAGTTCGGGCAAGGGCCAGACGGTGGTCCGTGCGCCGGACGAGACCCAGGCCGCCTGGGACGCCGCGGCGAGCGGCGCGCGGGTCTCGGGCGGGCGGGTGATCGTCGAGGGTTTCGTCGACTTCGATTACGAGATCACGCTGCTCACGGTGCGAGTGTGGGATCCGGAGCGGGGGCGCGTGGTGACCCGGTTCTGTGAGCCGATCGGGCACCGACAGTCGGGCGGCGACTACGTGGAGTCGTGGCAGCCGCAGCCGATGAGTCAGAATGCCTACGATGCAGCCACTTCCGTGGCCGGACGGATCGCGACGGCGCTCGGCGACGGTGGCTCGGGCGGTCGCGGGGTGTTCGGCGTCGAGCTGTTCGTCAAGGGTGACGACGTGTACTTCTCCGAGGTGTCGCCGCGCCCGCACGACACCGGCCTGGTGACGCTCGGCTCGCAGCGGCTGAGTGAGTTCGAGTTGCACGCCCGTGCCGTTCTGGGGCTGCCGGTGGACACGTCGCTGATGTCGCCCGCGGCGTCGGCGGTGATCTACGGGGGGATCGACAGTGATTCAGCGGCATTCGACGGCGTCGCCGATGCGCTGACGGTGCCGGAGAGCGAGATCCGGTTGTTCGGCAAGCCGAAGGCGTACGCGAAGCGGCGGATGGGAGTCGCGGTCGCGACCGCGGACACCATCGATGTCGCGCGGCGTAACGCCGCGGAGGCCGCGAGCCGCGTGCGCGTCGTGGACAGCTCGGCGCCCGCCGTCGAGGCCGCGCCGGAGACCGCGGCAGTGTCGGTCCAGCGGCCCGCGCCGGTCGCCGACGACGGTGTCACGCGCGCCATACAGGTGCCCGCGCAGGGCGGTCAGGCCCGGCCGCCCCTGCCATCTCAGCAGCCGCCGCCACCGTCGGGTCGGGGCCCGGGTCCGCAGGGCCAGGTTCCCCCGGGTGCGGGGCTCGCGGGTCTCGCCCAGGCATCGTCGGTGCCGGCACGCCCCGTACCGATGCAGCCCGCGCCGCGGCCGCCGCTGAATCCCCAGTCCCCGCAGCAGGATCCGCTGGCGGAGTCGGGAGGTTCGGGTGGCGATGAGGCATATGATCACAACCCGCCCACCGCGCTGGGGCTCGCGCCGCAGCGTCCGGTCCGGCCGACCCGTCCGATCGAGTGACCTGGGCGTGCCGACCCGACCTGGCCTATCGGTCCGACCTGGCCTATCGGTCCAACCAGTAGGCCTGCGACTTGACGTGGGTCTTCGCGAGTGTCGCCTGCCGCTTGGCCGCTTTGACCGACTCGCGGGTGGCGCGGGACTCGGCGGCCACCCAGACGAAGGCGTCGGGTCTCACCCCGGCGGCCGCGACGGCATCGACGAGGCCGGCGCCGCGGTCGGTGCGGGGGACCCACGTGACTTCGCCGCCGCGTACCGGTAGCTCGCGCTCCTGCTCGTGCTGGTATTCGAGGAACACCCGCGCCGGTGCATTCGCCGCGTCGAGCAGCGAGTTGATCGCTGGCAGCGACGCGGCGTCGCCGACCAGCACGTATTCCGTGGGCGGCGTCTCCGGGAAGTCGAAGTTCGAGCCCATCAGTGTGGCGCCGATGGTGTCGCCGGGCTCGGCGTCGACGGCCCACCGTGGCGCGGGCCCGTCGTGGACCGCGAACTCGATGGTGAACTCGTCACCGTCGGGCTCGACGATCGTGTAGCCGCGCTGGACCAGCGTGCCCTCGTCGTCGTCTGCGCTGGCCGCACCGCTCTTCGGAATCCACAGGCGTACCCACATCGTGGGATACCACGGGTGCCCTGCGAGAAAACCCTCGCCGGAGAACCGGATACGGTGGAAATGATCATTGACCCGCTCCTTCGACACCACCGTGAACACGTAGTCGTCGGCGCGCAGCGCCTTGAGGATCAGTCCCGTCACGCCTCGTCCCATGAACTGAGCCTACCCTAAGTTGAGGTACGCCCGCGGTGCACGCGTCAGCGGGCCGGTGCTGCGTAGTCGGCGCCCCCACGAATACGGTGTGTCCCGACGGTGCGGCTGAGGGGGTGGCCGCAATCGGACCGGCTGCGATGGTGGGTTCATGGCTGACGAGACGGGGAAGGGGCGCGACCGGATCGGTCGCGCCCCTTCCATCGGGACAAGCCCTACGCCTGCTGCACCTTGGCGGGCTCGGAGGCGGCCAGCATGTCGTGCCGCTCCACGACCTTGACGCGCTCGCGCCCCTCGGCCTCACCCAGGCTGCGCTCGTGCTCATCGAGGCGATACCAGCCGTCCCACGTGGTGTACGGCGTCTCGTGATCGTCGAGCCACGTGGTCACCGCCTCGGGGTCCGGCTCGGCGGGGGTGTTCAGCCGACCGGCGTGGAAGTCCTCGAGGAGGCACGCGACGGTCTCGTTGGCGTCGCCCTTGGTGTGGCCGATGAGGCCGACGGGGCCGCGCTTGATCCAGCCGGTGGTGTACACCGACTGGAGATGCTCACCACCGTCGATCACGCGGCCGGCCTCGTTGGGGATCACGCCGGCCTGGTCGTCCCAGGGGATGTCGGGTAGATCGTTGGACAGATAGCCGACCGCCCGGTACACGGCGCCGACCTCCCAGTCGGTGGTGCGGCCGGTCCCGCGGACGTTGCCGTCGCCGGTCAGCTCGGTGCGTTCCGTCCGCAGGCCCACCACCTTGCCGTCCTCGCCGAGGATCTCGACGGGCGACTCGAAGAGGTGGATGAACAGCTTGTGCGGCCGGTCGTTGCCCTCGCGGATCGCGTAGTTCTCCAGGATCGTGGCCACCTGGTCGGTGATCTTCGACTGGCGTCGCGCGGTGGCGGAGCCCTCGTCGTACTCGATGTCCTCGGGGCTGACGATCACCTCGATGGTCTCCGAGTGGTCCAGCTCCTTGAGCTCGAGCGGAGTGAACTTCACCTGCGCCGGCCCGCGGCGACCGAACACGTGCACCTCGACGGCCTTGTTCTCCTTGAGGCCCTCGTAGACGTTCGGCGGGATCTCTGTGACCAGCAGCTCGTCCGCGGTCTTCGCCAGCACGCGGGCCACGTCGAGGCCCACGTTGCCGACACCCAGCACGGCGACCTTCTCGGCGTCGAGCGGCCATTCGCGCGGGAAGTCCGGGTGCCCGTCGTACCAGGCCACGAACTCGGCGGCACCGTAGCTGCCGTCGAGCTCGATGCCCGGGATGTCGAGTGTGCGGTCGGCGACCGCGCCGGTGGAGAAGATCACGGCGTCGTAGTGGCGGCGCACGTCCTCCATCGTGAAGTCCTTGCCGAAGTCCAGGTTGCCGAGGAGGCGCACCTGGGGCTTGTCGAGGACCTTGTGCAGCGCGGTGATGATGCCCTTGATGCGCGGGTGGTCCGGCGCGACGCCGTACCGGATCAGGCCGAACGGGGCGGGCATCTTCTCGAACAGGTCGATGCTGACGCCAGAGTCCTTGGCCTCATCGGACTTCATCAGTGCGTCCGCCGCGTAGATCCCGGCGGGCCCGGCGCCGACGATGGCGATGCGCAACGGGCGGTTCGGATCGGTCATATAGCTTCGGTTACCTTTGTCAGCAGCTCTGCGGTTGTCGTCCCCTCCAGGTTAGTTCGGGCTAATCGCAGATCCCTATTCCGGGGGAGCGACTGAGCGGAATCGAACAGTCGCGCGACCCGCCAGGCGATGCGAGCGAGGGTGATGACCGTGCCGAAGGCAAGCCAGGGGCGACCGGCCGAGCGCGGCGGTGGTGGTCTGTCCGCGGCCCCGTTCGTGGTGGCGTTGGTGGTGGCCGTCGTGGGGATCGGCGGCGTCCTGCTCTGGAACACCGTCCGACCTGCGAAAGACCGGCTCAACGACCCCGCGCAGATCCAGGTGACCATCGGGCAGTACTACGGCGCGCTGAACAAGGGGCGGTACGCGGACCTGGTCGCCAACACGTGCGCGAAGGATCGTCAGGCACCGTCGTTCCCCCCGGAGAAGGGCTTCGCCGACGCACGCAAGGCGGCCGTCGACAAGGACGGCGACGTCAAACTGGACGCCGGTGATGTGACGAAACTCACTGTCTCGGGCGACACCGCGACCGCGAACCTGGTGCTGCATTACGCCAAGCTTGGGGAGCAGACGCAGCACGCGAAGTTCGTCCGCGAGGGCGGGAAGTGGAAGATGTGCTCATGAGCTATGCCGGAGACCTCACCCCCGCCGCGACCTGGGAGTTGCTGCAGGGCGATGCGAGCGCCATCCTCGTCGACTGCCGCACCGACGCCGAGTGGAACTATGTCGGCGTCCCCGACCTCGTGAGGTTGGGCAAGCAGCTGGTGTTGGCGCAGTGGCAGACCTTTCCCGATGGTGAGCTGAACTCGCGATTCGTTGCCGACCTGCGGCGGGCCGGGGTCACCGACGGGGTGCCGGTCGCCTTCATCTGCCGGTCGGGCCATCGGTCGATCGGGGCGGCCGAGGCCGCGACCCGCGCGGGCATCGGCCCGGCGTACAACGTGCTCGACGGCTTCGAGGGGCCGCTGGGCGAGGACGGTCACCGTGGCGTCGCCGGGTGGCGCGCGGTGGGCCTGCCCTGGCGGCAGTTCTAGAATCTGGCGTCGTGACCAACTTCGACTCGTCCCTGCCCGACGGCGTCGCCTATGAGACCCTCGCGGTGCGGGGCGGCCTTCTGCGCTCGAACTTCGAGGAGACCTCGGAGGCGCTGTACCTGAACTCCGGGTACACGTACACCAGCGCGGCTGCGGCGGAGGCGGCGTTCAAGGGTGATATCGACCGGTTCGTCTACTCCCGCTACGGCAACCCCACGACGGCCGTCTTCGAGGAGCGACTGCGGTTGCTCGAGGGGGCCGAGGCGTGCTTCGCGACGGCGACGGGGATGTCGGCGGTGTTCACCGCGCTCGGCGCGCTGCTGAAGGCCGGCGATCGCCTCGTCGCCGCGCGGTCGCTGTTCGGGTCGTGCTTCGTCGTGTGCAACGAGATCCTGCCGCGGTGGGGGATCGAGACCGAGTTCGTGGACGGCGAGGACCTGGCGCAGTGGGAGCGGGCGCTGTCGACCCCGGCGCAGGCGGTGTTCTTCGAGACCCCGGCGAACCCGATGCAGACGATGGTCGACATCGCCGCCGTGTCCGAGCTGGCGCACGCCGCCGGTGCCCAGG
Organism: Tsukamurella soli; assembly: GCF_039541155.1. Classification (NCBI taxonomy): domain Bacteria; kingdom Bacillati; phylum Actinomycetota; class Actinomycetes; order Mycobacteriales; family Tsukamurellaceae; genus Tsukamurella; species Tsukamurella soli. The sequence goes on along the minus strand of NZ_BAABFR010000068.1, from coordinate 10,754 downwards.
TCGTGGTCGACTCCGGCTTCACGCCCGTCGGCGTGCAGAAGTCCCTCGAGCTGGGGGCCGACGTGATCGTGCACTCCGGCACCAAGACTATGGACGGGCAGGGCCGCGTCATGGGCGGCGCGATCCTGGGCACGCGCGAGTACGTCGACGGACCCGTGCAGACCCTGATGCGGCACACCGGCCCTGCCCTCGCGCCGTTCAACGCGTGGGTGCTGCTCAAGGGACTCGAGACGCTGTCGCTGCGCGCGGAGAAGTCGATGGCGAGCGCGTTGCGGATCGCCGAGTTCCTGGACACGCACCCGGGTGTCGAGTGGACGCTGTACCCCTTCCTCGAGTCGCACCCGCAGCACGAGCTCGCCAAGCGCCAGATGTCCGGCGGCGGAACGGTGATCACGTTCGCGCTGGCCGACGCCGACGGACTCTCCGGCAAGGACCGCGCCTTCGCGGTACTGGACGCGCTGCAGATCGTCGACATCTCGAACAACTTCGGCGACGCCAAGTCGCTCATCACCCATCCGGCCACCACCACCCACCGCGCCATGGGCCCCGACGGCCGCGCCGCCATCGGCCTGACCGACGGGACCGTGCGCCTGTCGGTGGGGCTGGAGAACGTCGACGACCTGATCGCGGACCTCGATCGCGCGCTGTAGCCCAGGTGTCCTGGCGCTATTGATCCCGAGCCGAGGTCTACGCGACCGAAAGGTGCTGCCGCGGTGGGATGAACTGCAGCGCGAGCACTTTTCGGTCGCGTAGGCGATGTGGACGATGTGTGTCGACGCCGAGCCTTCCGCAGCGCCGCATCGTCACCGTTGCGGCTGCGAGCGGGCGCTGCCCGAGCCGTAAATCCGTTGCGCGGCTTGTCGGGCCGCACCTAACCTGAGCGCTATGGCTATGTCGAACTCGCGGCGACTGCGGTACCTCCTCCAGGGGTACCGCCGGTTCCACGTGCTCGCATAGCCTGCGGCGCCCGGGCCGGGGCTCATTCAGCCGGTCCGGGACCTTCTGCGCTGCATGCGCATCCTCTCGGTCGGCGAGAAACCATCGCACAGAGAGGAATCCGTGCCACCGCCGGTGGTACGACGACATGGAGAAGATCGACAAGCGCTTGATCTCGTGGGCGTCCATCCTGGACGACAAGACCCGCGAGCAGGCGATCACCACGGCGAAGCTGCCGTTCATCTACCCACACATCGCACTGATGCCCGACGCCCACCTGGGCAAAGGGGCCACAGTGGGCTCGGTGATCCCTACGCTCGGCGCCGTCATCCCGGCGGCCGTCGGCGTGGACATCGGCTGCGGGATGATCGCTGTGCGAACCCAGTTCACAGTCGACCACCTGCCGACCGACCGGTCGCCCGTGCGCGACGCGATCGAGCGCGCGGTGCCGCTGTCGTTCGGTCGGTACAACCGCAAGGTCGTCGCGACCGCAGAGCCGAGGATCATCGAGCTGGAGGCGCTCGCCGAGCGCGCCGGGTTCGATCCCGACTCGTACACCGGGAGCTGGCGGCTGCAGTTGGGGACGTTGGGCTCCGGCAACCACTTCATCGAGTTGAGCAGGGATCGGGCCGGCAACGTGTGGGCCTTCCTGCACTCCGGATCCCGCGGAGTCGGCAACAAGATCGCGCAGCACCACATCGCCGTCGCGGCCCGCCTGTGCAAGCAGTGGTGGATCGACCTGCCCGACCCCGACCTGGCCTACCTCGTCGAGGGCACGGACGAGTTCCGTCGCTACATCGCCGAGCTGACCTGGGCGCAGCGGTTCGCCGCGCTCAATCGCGAGGAGATGATGGACCGCGTGCTGCGCCAGGTCGGTGAGTGGGTGGGGACGCCGGTCGTCGAGGTCGAGAGGGTGAACTGTCACCACAACTTCACCAAGCGGGAGAAGCACTTCGGCAAGGACGTGTGGGTGTCCCGTAAGGGAGCGATCCAGGCGGACGAGGGCCGGCCGGGGTTGATCCCCGGGTCGATGGGCACGGCGTCCTACGTCGTATCCGGCAAGGGTGACCTGCTGGCGCTGAACAGTTCCCCGCACGGCGCGGGCCGCGAGTACTCGCGGTCGGCGGCACGCCGGACGTTCACGCACGAGCAGCTGCGGGAGGCCATGGCGGGCATCGAGTTCCGTGACGACGCGGCCTTCATCGACGAGATCCCGCAGGCGTACAAGCCGATCGACCGCGTGATGGCCGACGCGGCCGACCTGGTCGAGGTTCGAGCGACGCTGCGCCAGTTGGTGAATGTCAAGGGGCAGTAGGCCGGTGCTCAGCGGGTCGCGGATGGTCCGCCTAGCGACCCATCCGCAACTCGCTGCGCCGCGAGCCTCACGCGAAGGGATCCGCCGTGTGGCCGACCAGGTCGGCGACGGAGTCGACCACCAGGGTCGGACGGTAGGGGAACTGCTCCATCGTGGCGTGGGTGGTGATCCCCGTCATCACGAGGATCGTCCGGAGCCCGGCTTCGAGCCCGCACACGATGTCGGTGTCCATGCGGTCGCCGATCATCAGCGTGGTCTCGGAGTGGGTTCCCAAGGCGCGCAACGCAGAACGCATCATCAGCGAGTTCGGCTTGCCCACGTAGTACGGGTTGCGGCCGGTGGCCTCCCGGATCAAGGCGGCCACCGCGCCGGTCGCGGGCAGCGAGCCCTCCTTCGACGGGCCGGTCGGGTCCGGGTTGGTCGCGATGAACCGGGATCCGCGCTCGATCAGCCGGATCGCCGTGGTGATCGCCTCGAACGAGTAGGTCCGGGTCTCGCCCAGCACGACGTAGTCCGGGTCGCTCTCGGTCATCACATACCCGGCGTCGTGCAGCGCCGTGGTGAGCCCGGACTCGCCGACCACGTACGCGCTGCCACCCGGCCGCTGGTCGGCGAGGAATTTCGCCGTGGCCAGCGCCGACGTCCAGATCTTCTCCTCGGGGATGTCCAGTCCGCTCGACAGTAGGCGCGCCCGCAGATCCCGGGGCGTGCGGATCGAGTTGTTGGTCAGCACCATGTACGGGGTCTCGGACGCGGTGAGCTCGGCGATGAATGCATCCGCGCCGGGGATCACGTGCTCCTCGTGCACCAGCACGCCGTCCATGTCCATGAGGTAGTGCCAATGCGCCATGGCCCAACACTATCGGCGAAGGAGGTTACCGGCGGGTCGGGTGGCCTCCGCCACTACGGATCTCGCCGATGCGGCTGTTGCGCACCTCGGACCATAGGATGGGGGCGTGGCGGACCTCGGTGAACCCCCGGTCGGGCATGTCGTTCATCTCGTGACGCGTTTTCCGGAGTCGGCGCGACCCCCTGCGGCGATGCGATACGCGCCACGGATGAGTGATCGTGCGCGCGGCGTGATGGTGGCGGTATCGGCCGTCGGAACGGTGATCGGGCTGGCAGGGCTCTCGGTGCTGTGGACGCAACCGATGCCGGGCTGGTGGTTCACGGCCGTGTTCACGGTGATGATCGTGGTCGTTCTGGCCGGATTCTGGGCCGCCTACCTGACGTCGATCGCCCGGGCCAGGCGCGAGCGGGACTCCGCGCGAGCGTGGACGACCAGGTGCGCCGGGGCTCGGATGGCGGCGGGGCGCGTCACCGCGCGGGACGTCGCGCTCGCCGAGTCGGGCGGCGTATCCGGCTTCACCCTCGAGGTCACGCCCGACGCGGGACCGCCGCTGACGGCGCGCTGGCACGGCGGCGCGGAGCGGCTGCTGCAGACCCAGGTGCCCGACATCGGTGCGCCGGTCCGGGTGTGGACCGCCGACTGGATGGCGGTCGTGGAGGCGGGCGACCCCACCGTCGTCGCCTGAGCCGCGTTCCACGACCGACGAGACACGACCTACACCCCCAGCGCCCGCAGCACCGTCCCGAATTTCGCTGTCGTCTCGTCGTACTCGGCGTCGGGGTCGCTGTCGGCCACGATGCCGCCTCCGGCCCACGCGCGCACGCGACCCTCGGCGGGGCGCAGCTCGGCGCACCGCAGCGCGACCATCCATTCGCCGTTCCCGTCGGAATCGGCCCACCCGACGGAGCCCCCGTAGAACCCCCGCGGCCCCTCGAGCTCGGCGATCGTGGCGCGCGCGGCGTCGGCGGGCGTCCCGCACACCGCCGGCGTCGGGTACAGGGTGAGCGCCACATCGAGCGCCGTCGTCGCCCGGGCGAGCCGCCCGCGGATCGGCGTCCACAGATGCCAGACCTGCGGCGTCGAGGCGACCTGCGGCACCGTCGGCACCTCCAGCTCGCTGCACAGCGGCGCCAGGCGCTCCGCGATCCAGTCGACCACGAACGCGTGTTCCTCGCGGTCCTTCGCCGACGCGAGCAGCGCCTCGGCGGCGGCCCGGTCCTGCGCCTCGGTGGCGCCGCGGGCGACGGTGCCGGCGAACGGCGCGCAGAACACCCGCGATCCCTCGGTGCGCACCAGCGACTCCGGCATCGAGCCGGCGAGCACGGCACCGTCGTACTCCGGGCCGGCGGCGGACAGGTCGGCGAGATAGGCGTCGCCGTCCTGGGATCCCGCGAGGAGGCGGTCGAAGACCTCGGCGGGGTCGAGCTCGCCATCGGCGCGCAGTTCGATGGCGCGGGCGAGGACCACCTTGCCCAACTCGCCGGCGCGGATCCGCGCGACGGCGACGGCGACGCGGGCGCGGTGCTCGGCGCGGGTGGTCACGTCGCAGCGGTTGAACCGGGGGAGCGGGCGGCCGGCGAACAGTGGCAGAGGGCCGGCGTGGAAGGTCGCGTCCGCGGGCGTCACCAGGGCGGCGGGGTCGGCGTGGTCGAACGGCAGCGCCCCGACGACGAGGCCCACCCGCTCGGCCGCCAGCGCGGCGGCGGCTGCGTGCGGGTCCGTGAACGCGGCGTCTACGCCGTCGGCCAGCAGGGACCGGCCGGGTCGGGACAGGGCGAATCTCACGGGCCGACGCTACCCGCCGCAACCTGAGAGTCTCCCGGTTCCCTCGGCGGCACGCTCCGGGCCGATTGGATGGCAGTGTGATTCGAATTGTTGACCGACACCGCATCGATGGCGCATCCTCGACTCAGGTCATGAGTGCCAGCGACAAGCCCCGGCTCGCTGGTCGGCAACCCTCCTCCGCGGTGGGGTGCTCCGGGTGACGACCTGGCCGCACCACACGAACGTGTGCGGCAAGCGCGGATTCACCGGCGGTGTCATCTTCCGGTGAGTCCTTACGACACGTGAGGAAAGAATCTGATGACCGCTGTGCTCGAGACCCCCGTCCTGGCCCGCCACGAGGCCGCCCGCAACACCACGCTGCGCGACGACGCCGCCCCCTGCCCTGCGGGGCCTGTCACCGTCGGACCGCTGGCGGTGGTCTCCGGCGCCGCCGAGTACGTGCCGCTCACCGACGGGGCCACCGTTCGCTACGCGAATCTCGACTACGCCGCCAGCGCGCCGGCCCTCGAGGCCGTCCAGCGCGCGGTCGCCACCGCCCTCGGCGAGTACGCCAGCGTGCACCGCGGCGCTGGCTACCTCTCGCAGCGTTCCACCGCTCGGTACGAGTCGGCGCGCGCCACGGTCGCCGAGTTCGTCGGTGCTCGCGACGATGACCACGTCATCTTCACAGGCAACACCACGGACTCGCTCAACCTGCTCGCGCGCTGCGTCCCCGGCGAGGTGGTGGTGCTCGACGCAGAGCACCACGCGAACCTGCTGCCGTGGCAGCACGGCGGCGTGCGGGTGGTGTGCGCCCCGCTGTCGATCGAGGGGACGCTGGCGGCCGTCGAGGCTGAGCTGTCCCGGCGCCCCGCGGCGCTGCTGTCGGTGACCGGCGCGTCCAACGTGACCGGCGAGGTACTGCCGGTGCGGCGGCTGGCCGCGATCGCGCACCGATACGGCGCACGGATCTGCGTGGACGCCGCCCAACTGGCCCCGCACCGTCGGATTTCGTTGCGAGACAGCGGGATCGACTACCTCGCCTTCTCCGGCCACAAGCTCTACGCGCCGTACGGTGCGGGCGTGCTCGTGGGCCGGGCGGACTGGCTCGACGATGCCGACCCCTACCGCTACGGCGGTGGCGCCACCTACGAGGTGATCGGGAAGCCCGTCGCCCGCTCGGTCGAGGTCGCCTGGCACACGGGGCCCGCACGCCACGAGGCCGGCTCGCCCAACGTGCTCGGCGCCGTGGCGATCGCCGCGGCGGCCGTCGAGCTGACCAGGCTCACCGACGAGGCCGCGGAGCACGAGCGGTTCCTCACCGAGCTGCTGTCCGCGGGTCTGGCCGACATCGACGGGGTCCGCGAGCTGCGCATCTGGGTGGACTCGGTCGAGCGGGTCGGGATCGTCGCGTTCACCGTCGACGGTGTCGCGCCCCGCGAGGTCGCCGAGTACCTCTCCGACCAGCACGGCATCGGCGTGCGGGACGGCAGGTTCTGCGCGCACCCGATCGTCGCCCGCCTCGGGGTGCCAGACGGTGCCGTGCGCGCCAGCCTCGGCCTCGGGACCACGGAAACCGATGTCCGCCGCCTGGTGGATGCCATCGCCGAGCTCGTCACTGGAAGGAACAAGTAGTCCTATGACCACCTCCGCCCGCCCAGCCCTGGTCGTCGCCGTCGAGGGCGCCTCCGCAGTCTCCGGCCTCACGCGTTTCCGCGCCGCCGATCTGCGCCGTGCGCAGCTCGAGCGGGGCTATCTGCGGGCGGACGCCGAGCGCGACGGCCGTGACCCGGACGCAGTCGTGGCGGCGCTCGAGGTGGACGTGGTGCTGGACGAGCGCGCGGCCGACGCCCGCGCCGCGTACGTCGGTCCCGGCGACGGCGTCACCTACGTCGGCACGCCCCATGGGCTGCGGTCGCTGATCGAGGACGTCTACGCCGCGGAGGTGGCCGACGCGGTGGTGCTGCGGCCGGTGGGCGGAGCGCGGACGGCGGAGCTGATCGCCGGCCTGCTCGCGGCGTAGCAGGGGCCGCAGCTCGACGGGGCGGCGGAAGGATCTGACATCCTTGGGGGTATGCCGGATCCTGCCGCCGCGCCCTTCGACTTCTCCGCCCGAACCCGCGAGGTGATCGCCGCGCTGGCTGCGGCAGGTCACCCGAACACGGTGCAACGCACGGATTCCGCGCCGACGGCGACGGCCGCCGCGGCCGCGCTCGGGTGTGCGGTGGGCGCGATCACCAACAGCCTGGTGTTCATGGCGGACGCTGCTCCGCTCCTGGTGCTGTCGTCCGGGGCGCACCGCGTCGACACCGCGGGGCTCGCGGCGCGATTGGGCCGCACTCGGATCAAGCGGGCCACGCCGGAGCAGGTGCGGGTGGCGTCCGGGCAGGTGATCGGGGGCGTCTCTCCGGTGGGCCACCCCGCGCCGCTCGAGACGGTGATCGACGAGTCCCTGCGCGACTACCCGACGCTGTACGCGGCGGCGGGGGAGCACGACGCGATCTTCGCGACCACATTCGACGCGCTGGTGGCACTCACCGGTGCACGGGTGGTGCAGACCGCGGAGTGAGTGGTCAGGTTCTCGGCCGCTGCGGACGGGTGTCCTCGTGACGGCGTTGCCGGCTCGCTGTGGCCGTGATCCCGACCAGGCCTACAGCGGTACCTCGCCCGATTCCATCGGCAGCGAGAACATCGGGTAGTCGAAGCTGATCGCGTTGTCGTGCTCGGCCACCGACGTGGCCGCGACGCAGTCGGTCAGGGTGATCACGCGATACCCGTTCTCGTAGGCCGAGCGCATCGTCGACTCTACGCAGCAGTTGGTGAGGAACCCGCCGAGGATGACGGTGTCGATGCCCTTGCTGCGCAGGATGAAGTCGAGGTTGGTGCTCGCGAACGTGTCCAGCCCGCGCTTGCCCTCGATCACGATGTCCCCGTCGGCGGGCGTGAGTTCGTCTACGATCGCCGCGCCCCACGTGCCCTTCACGAACGCATTGCCCTCGACGACGCCGGCGAGGATTCCGTAGGGATGGCGCGTCAGCTCGGCGTAGCCGGGCGCGAAGCTGATCGGTGCGTGCATCACGGTGACGCCGGCCGCGCGGGCCCGATCGACGAATGCCACCGTCCGCGCCAGCATGCCGGTCTTGTCCATGACCTCGGCGACCGCGCCGTGGAGGACGCCACCCTCCGACGTGAACTCGTTCTGGTATTCGATGAGCACGACCGCGGTCCTGGTCGGGTCGAGTTCGAGCTGATCGGACATGCCGCTCCTTCCTCGCGAAATATGGATATGACCTACATCACATCGGTGCCATCATTCAAGCATGGCGTGTCGGTGTGATGTTGCTTACGGTCGCGTGCGATATCGCCTGCTCTGCAACATCTTTGCGAAGTCATTACTGTTTCCCAAGGGGATGAAATAGTTGTACGCTGCATCTAGTTGTTTGCAGGGTGCACGTTTGGTGCCGGAAGAAGTCTGGAAGAGAACCTTGAACCACAGTCCACGATCGCAGCAGGTAGATGCTGACGCGCGCGCGGACCAGATCGAGTCGATGGTGCAGATCATCATCGCGCTGACCCGCCTGAAGGAACGGTCGGTCGCCGTCACGAGGCACGCCGTCGACGCCGACGGTGTCGAGATCGCGGCCTACCACGCGCTGTTCGAGTTGGTCCGGGTCGGCCCGTGCCGGTCCTCGGACCTCGCGGACCGGACGCACACGGACCCGTCGACCACCAGCCGGCACGTATCGACGCTGGTCGACCTCGGCCTGGCGGAGCGGTCGCCCGATCCGCGGGACCGGCGTGCGTCACTCGTGTCGGTCACCCCGGAGGGGCGGTCCAAGTGCGAGGCCGTCCGCCGGTCGCGTAACGAGCGGCTCGCGCCGATGCTCGCCGAATGGTCGGACGCTGACATCGAGGCCTTCATCGACCTGAACTCCCGCGTTCTCGAGGGGTTCGAACAACTGATGGCGGAGCGTGTGCAGGACCGCAGGCGCTGCGCCACCACCGACTCCGGCGAACTGCACGTCAGCACAACCGAAGTATCAGCACGCGAGGACGGCCGGCCCGTCGCCCACGCCTCAGGGGAAGGCTCAGACCGATGACCACCGCCACCGCCGATAAGGCGAGTGCCCACCAAGAGGGTGCGCCGGGTGTGTTCACGCACCGGCAGATCCTCTTGATCCTGTCGGGGCTGATGCTCGGCATGTTCCTGGCGGCGCTCGACCAGACCATCGTGTCGACCGCCATGCGCACCATCGCCGACGACCTGCACGGCTACCAGGAGCAGGCCTGGGTCACCACGGCCTACCTGATCACCTCGACCATCGTCACGCCGCTGTACGGCAAGCTGTCCGACATCTACGGGCGCAAACCGTTCTTCATGTTCGCGATCATCGTCTTCGTGATCGGGTCGGCGATGTGCAGCTTCTCGACATCGATGTACGAGCTGGCCGCGTTCCGCGCCTTCCAGGGCCTCGGCGCGGGCGGCCTCATGTCGCTGGCGCTGACCATCATCGGTGATGTGGTCCCGCCGCGGGAACGTGCCAAGTACCAGGGCTACTTCCTCGCCGTGTTCGGCACCAGTTCGGTGCTCGGCCCGGTGCTCGGAGGCCTGCTCTCGGGCGCGAACTCGATCCTGTGGATCACCGGCTGGCGTTGGGTGTTCCTGGTCAACGTTCCGATCGGCGTCATCGCCCTGGCCGTGGTGTTCCGTGTGCTCAACCTTCCGCACACGCATAAGCGCGGCGTCCGGATCGACTGGGGCGGCGCGGTGATGCTGACCGTCGGTGTGGTCCCGCTGCTGATCGTCGCCGAGCAGGGCCGCGACTGGGGCTGGGGCTCTGTCGGGTCCGTCATCTGCTACGTGATCGGCGTCGTCGGCGTCCTGCTCTTCGTCCTGGTCGAATACCTGATGAAGAACGATGCGATCATCCCGCTGCGGATCTTCAAGAGCGGGATCTTCGCCCAGGGCGTCGTCATCTCGGTCGTGGTCGGCGCGGTGATGTTCGGTGGCCTGTCGCTGCTGCCCCAGTACTTCCAGGTGGTGCACGGCGCTAGCCCGACGAAGTCGGGATTCTTGATGCTGCCCATGGTCGTGGGCCTGATGGCGGGCTCGATCATCTCCGGTCAGATCATCTCGCGCACGGGTAAGTACCGTGTGTTCCCGATCATCGGCGCGGTGCTGCTCACCGGCACGATGTTCGCGATGCACTACGTCTCGGCCGACTCGAAGCAGTGGCTCGTGATGATCGGCGCATTCGTGCTGGGCTTCGGGCTCGGTAACCTGATGCAGCCGCTGACGCTGGCGATGCAGAACATCCTGCCGCCGCGCGATATGGGTGTGTCGACCGCGGCGGCCACGTTCTTCCGTCAGATCGGCGCCACTGCCGGTGTCGCGGTGTTCCTGTCGGTGCTGTTCACGCAGATGGGGCACAAGATGGGGACGCAGATGGCCAGCGCCGCCGGAGACCCCGCCTACCGGGCCGCGCTCCAGCAGGCCGGCAACGGCGCGTTCGGACACACGACGCAGGTCTACGCCGAGGGGCTGCACCACAACCCCGGAGCGGTCATCGGGGGCGTGATGTCGGACACCTCCACCCTGGAGCAGCTGCCGTCGATCCTGGCGCACCCGCTGAAGGCCGGGTTCGCGGGCGCGCTGGACGTCGTGTTCCTCTGGGCCGCGATCCTCTCGATCGTCGGCCTGGTGTTGGTGCTGTTCTGGAGGTCGGTGCCGCTGCGTACCGCCGGTGCCTCGGCGGCAGCCGCGGCCGAGGCAGCCGGCAAGGACGCCACGCAGGCTGCAGGCGCTGTGCAGGCCGACGGTGCCCTCGCCGGCACCGCGGTCGCGACCGCCACCGTGGCGACGGCGGAGATCACCGCCGCGGCGGACGG